>JAAYKZ010000123.1 GCA_012522165.1 Clostridiales bacterium | reverse complement strand
TAAAAATTCCCAGAAATCATGTTTTTCGCCCTTGAAAACAAAATCTTTTGCATATTCGAAGTAATAAATGCTCACAATTTTCTCAATTTCAATTGTGTTTTCTAGCTCAATCATTGGATAAATGGCTTTAATATTATCTCCCATCTATATTTTTCTCACCTTTCAAAAGTTATGACTAAAATCATAAAAAAGAAGACTTCTTTTGTATATAAAAAAAATATTACTTGATGTAGTATATATACTAGTTGCATTGTCATTGTAATTTTATCAAAGCTATTGGACAAAATCAAATATAGAGTATACTTGCATAGAAAGATTTTTGGAAGAGGTGTTATTAGTGAAAAAAGGAATTAACATCTGGTCTTTTAGAGGTGGGCTATCTGCCAGGGAATATATCAATATGGCAAAGGATGCAGGTTATGATGGCATTGAATTTGCCCTTGATGAAACAGGAGTAATAACTTTAGAAAGCAGCGATGATGAAATTAGGGAGATAAAGCGCATAGCAGAGGGGGAAGGCCTGGATACTCCAAGTTTAGCCAGTGGCCTTTACTGGAAATATCCTTTGACTAGTTCCAATGAAGAAATTAGGAAAAAGTCTATGGATATAGTAAAAAAACAGCTAGATGCTGCAGCCCTTTTGGGTGCTGATACCATACTGGTTGTTCCCGGCCTTGTAGGGGCAGACTTTATACCTGGCTGTGAAGTGACAGAGTATGATGTAGCTTATGATCGCTCTTTGGAAGCATTAACTCAGCTTAAGGAATATGCCGAGAAGGTAAAGGTAAATATTGGCCTAGAAAATGTATGGAATAAATTCTTGCTATCCCCTCTTGAAATGAGGGATTATATAGACAAAATAGACAGCCCCTATGTTGGAGCATATTTTGATGTTGGCAATGTAGTTTATTCTGGATATCCTGAGCATTGGATAAAGATATTAGGAAGCCGGATCAAAAAAGTTCATTTTAAAGACTTCAAAGCCAGGGTTGGCAATATTAACGGCTTTGTGGATCTACTATCCGGTGATGTAAACTACCCTGGGGTAATGGAGCAGTTAGAAAAGGTAGGATACGACGATTATGTAATTGCAGAGATGGGAATCTATAAAAATTACCCTGATCAAACCATATATACTACTTCCATTGCTATGGACAGAATTTTGGGCAGATAATTTAGCTGTTCACTTTTCAATAGCCATTAGTTAGTAAAATGATAACTGTTAGGCTATTACAATATGTAAAATGAGATAATTATATAGGGAGGAATATAAATGTTAAAAGTAGGTTTAGTTGGTATAGGTTTTATGGGCAGAGGCCACTTGGATATTTATATGCAGTTGGAAGAAGAAGGTTTTCCTGTAAAGTTAGTGGCAATATGTGATGTGGACAAGGATAAGTTTGAAGGCAAGTTTTTGCCTGGCAACCTAGATGTAGGTAATCTAAAGTACGATTTTTCTAAGTATAACCTATACACCGATTATGATGAAATGCTAGAAAAAGAAGACCTGGATTATATCGATATAGCTCTTCCCACCTATCTACATGCTGAGGCTACCATAAAAGCTTTAAATAAAGGCATCCATGTATTGTGTGAAAAGCCCATGGCCCTAAACACAGAAGAATGTCAGGCTATGATTGATGCAGCTAAAGCTAATAATAAAAAGTTAATGATAGCCCAATGTCTAAGATTTTGGCCTGAGTATGAGTATCTTAAGAAATGTGTTGATAGCAAGGAATATGGGAAGGTGGTCAGCGCCTATTTCTTTAGAGGCGGCACAACTCCTAGATGGTCCTATGAAAACTGGCTCCTTAATAAGGAAAAAAGTGGTGGGGTACTACTAGATCAACATATTCATGATGTTGATGTTATAAATTGGTTATTTGGCACTCCCAAACAGGTTTCTACTGTAGGCCGAAACGTATTTCCAGGTAGCGGCTATGATGCTGTTTCTACCAACTATATATACGATGATATGGCTGTCAATGCCCAGGATGATTGGACTATAAACAGCAAGGATTTTGGATTTGCCATGACCTTTAGGGTAAACTTTGAGAAAGGTACCCTCATATATGAAGGTGGAAAACTGACTGTATATCCCCATGATGGTAAATCCTTTGTTCCAGAACTATAAAAGGGCTCAGGATACTATAGAGAAATTAAATACTTTGCCCAAGCAATTATGGACGATACTCCCATAGAGGTAGCAGATGTTCATAGTACTATGGAAACAATAAGGATAGCCAATGCAGAGCAAGAGTCAGCAGACCAGTTAGGTAAGTTAATAGAGCTTTAGGAGGTAGCTGATAGTGTATAATCTTGATATTGGTGTAATAATACCCTTAGAAAATTTATTAGAAAATGGTGTTCAGGAACTAAAAGATCTGGGTTTAAATGCCTGCCAGCTTAATGGTTGGAATAGCGAATACTTCACTGAGGAAAATGCTAAAAAGATTAAAACTATGATAGCTGAACATGACATTAGAATTTCTAGCTTATGGGTTGGCTGGCCAGGCCCTAGAATATGGGATTTTATAGACGGGCCTTCAACTTTGGGATTGGTGCCTAAGGAATTTAGGTTTGAGCGAATGGAAGCCCTAAAAAAAGGCGCTGATTTTGCAAAGCTAATAGGTATAACCGATATTACAACCCATGTGGGTTTTATTCCAGAAAATCCATCTACTACTGAATATATGGAGACTGTAATGATCATAAGGGATGTAGCCCAATACTGTAAGAAACTAGGTTTGTACTTTAACTTTGAAACTGGACAAGAGACGCCTATTACATTGCTAAGAACTATTCAGGATATTGGCCTGGATAATTTGGGCATTAACCTGGATCCAGCAAACCTTTTAATGTATGGTAAAGGCAATCCTCAGGATGCAGTTGATATGTATGGTGATTATATAAGAGGGGTACACGTAAAGGACGGATTGTATCCAACAGATGGACGTCGTTTAGGCAAAGAAACTCCCGTAGGGGAGGGAATGGTGGATTTTCCTGTATTGATACAAAAGCTTAAAGAGCATAATTATAACGGAGCACTCATAATTGAACGCGAAATATCCGGTCCTCAGCAAAAGGAAGATATTTTAAAGGCCAAGGCTCTACTAGAGGATATTTTAGAAAAGCTATAAGATAGGGGCTTACTCAAAAACTTTGAGTAAGCCCTTGGTGCTATATTTGGTGTTATATAAAGAAATTTATAAAAAAGTAACTTGATAACATTAATTCATTAATTGATTTATATAATGTATAAAGCAGGAATTTAGAAATTGTGTGTAGAATAGGGTAGTAAATAAACAGTGTAATTGTAATGGGGAGGGAGCAACATGTGGGGTCCGGATAAATATTTAGAGAATCTATATGAAAGTACCAAACCTAAGTTTAATTTTGATGTTCGTCATATGGATGAATACTATAGATGGCGAGATGGTTTGAGAGAAGTATTTACCAGGGTTTTAGGGGGCTTTCCTAAGAACAGAAGCCAACTAAATCCCAGGATTGTAGAGGAAAAGGACTATCCAGACTATTTGCTCCAAAGAATTGTGTATGATTCTGACATAGATTTACCAATACCTGCTTACGTATTAAAGCCTAAGAAGTCAGATGAGAAACTTCCTGCCATAATTGCTTGTCATGGGCATGGATATGGAAGCAAGGAAATAGTAGGATTAAATCCAGATGGAACGGATAATCTTTCAGAGCCTGGCTATCAAAAGAATTTTGCCCTAGAGCTTGCCAAAAGAGGCTTTTTAGTTATTGCCCCTGAACTATTAGGATTTGGGGATCGACGTTTGGAACAAGATAGGAACAAAGAACCCAACGAAAGCTCTTGTCATATGATATCTACTTATCTATTAATGCTGGGTAAGACCATGGCTGGGCTAAGAGTTTATGACACTATACGTACCATAGATTATTTGGAGACTAGAGATGATGTAGATATTAATAGGATTGGGTGTATGGGTATATCTGGTGGAGGTTTGGTATGTGGCTTTACTACTGCTTTGGATGAAAGAATAAAAGCAGCGATAATTAGTGGCTATACCAATACATTTAAGGATAGCGTTATGTCTATTTGGCATTGTGTAGATAATTTTGTGCCAGGGCTGGTAAATCATGCAGAGATGCCGGACATCTTAGGTTTGATTGCTCCACGACCACTACTTATTGAATCGGGAACATCAGATCCCATTTTTCCTATTGAAGCTACAAAAAGAGCATTTGCAAAGGTAAAAAAGATATATGAATTTTTAGATGCCCAGGATAAAATAGATTCAGACTTTTTTGATGGACAGCACGAAATATCTGGAGCTAAGGCTTATGATTGGCTGGACAAGTGGCTGAAAGCATGATTAAGTTTATATCACCGATATTTAAGATTTATCGGTTTTTATAATAAAATACTGCCAGTTGAGTTCTATCCCTTAACATAAGCTTTTCTAATATGACGGTAATGTAATTGCGCACGGTACCTTCACTTATATAGAGTTTGGTGGCAATTTCTTTATTATTTAAGCCCTCAGCTACTAAAGTGATGATGCTTAATTCCCTTTCTGTTATGCCAAATTTTGAGAAATCAGTTTTATCATTGTTGTTTATAAGGGAGGGTATTTTTGTTACAATATCCTCCCCAAAAACACTATGTCCCATATGTACAGCTTTTAGTGAAGGCACTATGCTTTCATAATTTTGCTTTATGATATAACCCTTAGCCCCCATATTCAATGCTTTAATAATATATTCATTATCTGCAAAGGTGGTAAGAAACAATATCTTAGCATCCCTGTGTTGTTTTAAAATTGTTTCTCCAGCTTCAAGACCGCTCATATTTAACATTCTAATGTCCATAAGCAAAATATCGGGTTTTAGCTTATTATAAAGCTCTATAGCTTCGCCTCCATCATGGCCGATTCCTACTACAGATATATCCTTATCTGCCTCTAATATAGTCTTTAGAGAAATGCATACCAATTTATCGTCATCTATTATGACCACTTTCATTATATAACAATCCTTTCAAATTACCAGTAATAGTTATTTTTTCGGGATAGATATAAATATTCTAAATCCTTTATTAAAGCTCATATTTATATTGCCGTCTAAAGCAGTTACTCTATCTTCGATATTTTTTAATCCAATTCCTTTTTTTATTGCATGGGTTGTTTTGTCTTGGATCTGATCTTCATGTAGATAACTGACTAATGTACCATTATCCTGTATCACTAATTGATAGAGGCCGGGATGTTCTCTAATGACTATGGAGACTTTTGTGGCATTGGAGTGTTTTATTATATTAGCCAAAGCTTCTTTTACCACTGAGATAAAGCAGTATTTTAATTCTTTATCAGGACTGGTTTTTACATCATAGTCAAAATTAATAGTGTATCCTTCCATATTATCAATAAGCTTTTGCACTTCGGTTTTTAAGTTTATTGACTGGTCGTGCAAATTATGGACACTACTTCGTATACTATCCATAGCTTCACTCAAAGTATCCTTTATGGAAATTAGCATTTGATTTATATTTTCATCTTTACATATGGTAAGTAATGCTCCCACCTGTAATATAGATCTTGAAAGCATATGTCCAACATTATCGTGTATATCCCTTGCTATTCTATTTCGCTCCTTCAAGGTTGCCAGGCTAATTTCATAATCCTGTTTTTCCATGAGAGTTTTATTTTTCTTCTCCAGTTGCATTAATGCCTCGTTAGCATTGTATTGAAGTTCATAATATTCTTTTTTTATACTTTGAAGGGATATGGTACGGTATTTTAATAAATACACAAGCAATAAAAATACAATAATTAGAACATTATTAAGGGAAAGGATTTCATTGGAATTAGCTACTAAAGGTATTAGAGCAAAAGCCCATATCCATTTTATTTTAAAGATTAGTATATCATAACATATTAGAGGTATAAAAAACAGAAAGGATGATTCCAAAAAACATATAATGATGAAGAAAAAATAAATGCTTAATATAATTCTATGGTCTTCAAAATAGCTCAACAGTGCACTCAAGAGGACGGCTATTAAAATTGGTATTACCATATAAATATGATCAACACTTGGTATATAGAGGGTCAGAGCAATCATGAGAATTAGCAATTTATCGATTAACTTATCCATGTTATTATCATTCCTCTATGTTCCAAGAACAAAATTACATATAGATTCTAACACAGATTTTTGGCCTAATCAAGGATCATATGACATTTGTCATTCTTTTATGGAAAATAATCACTAACAAAGGAAGGATAAGGGAAGTAAAATTATTTATAAGGGAAAAAAGTTATATGTGAAAACTAGATATACATAGCTGATTGGTATAGAGCTGTGGAATGTACAATAATATATTGGGGGTATTTATTTTGGTAATAAAGGTGGATAATTTGACAAAGAGATATGGAAATTTAATAGCACTAGATCACTTCAATTTAGAAGTAAATCAGGGTGAGATATTCGGGCTCTTGGGCCCAAATGGCTCGGGAAAGACTACAGCCATTAATTGTATTTTATCACTACTAAAATATGATAAGGGTACAGTAGAAATCTTCAATAAACCTATGGCGCCTGATGCCTATGATATAAAGAAGGATATTGGATTAGTGATGCAAAATGTGGCAATATTTGATGAGTTAACGGTATATGAAAATGTGGATTATTTCTGCGGGCTATATATAAAGGATAGAAATCATAGACGGGAGCTTGTGGAACAGGCCATAGATTTCGTGAGCATTGGATATTACAAAGACTTTTATCCCAAAAAGCTAAGTGGAGGCTTGCTTCGAAGGTTAAATATTGCCTGTGGTATTGCTCATCAGCCCAAATTGATTATTCTAGATGAGCCTACCGTTGCTGTAGACCCCCAGAGTAGAAGCAATATATTAGAAGGAATACAGAGGCTTAATAAAGCAGGAGCAACAATTTTATATACCTCGCACTATATGGAAGAGGTTGAACAAATTTGTACCAGGATAGCTATCATGGATAAGGGCAGAATCATAGCTACAGGAACAAAGGAACAATTAAAAGCCATGATAAGCTCAGGTGAGAAGATAAGAGTGGAGTTATTTGATATGGATGATAATATTTTGCAAGACCTTAAGAAGCTTCCACATATTGTTTCTGTAGAGTATGAGGACAATTTTCTTATAGTTAAATCAAGTAGGGGAAAAAATAATTTGCTTGCAGTATTGGATTATTTAAAATCCAATAATATAGCATTTGGTAAAATTTATTCGGAGCCACCAACCTTAAATGATGTATTTTTGGAGATTACAGGGAAAGAACTTAGGGATTAGGGGAGATGGAATATGTTTTTACATAATTATATATATAGGCTGAAATGTATTGTCAGGGATAGGGAGCTGATGTTTTGGACATTATTCTTTCCTATAATATTAGCCACATTTTTCAACTTAGCCTATGCTAATTTGTCCGAGGCAGAAAAATTTGCCCCAATAAATATAGCAGTTGTGGACAATAAAGAATATCAGAAAAACGCCCCTTTTCAAAGAGTACTTAAAAGCTTGTCCACTACTAGTGATGACAAGGATGAAGAGGGTATATTTAATATAAGGTATACTACTAAAGAAGAAGGGGATAAACTGCTCAATGATAAGGAAATAGAAGGTTATATTTATTGTGACAATGGAATTAAATTGGTGATAAAGGAATCCGGTCTTAATCAAACTATATTGAAGAACTTTATAGACGAATTTAAGCAAACATCATCTACAGTAGAAACTATAATGGAACATAATCCAGAGTCAATGCATAGTGGATTGTTGGATAGAATAGGCCATAGGACTAATTTTTTGAAGGAGGTAGCTCCTAGCAAATCTTCACCAGATACAGTTGTAAATTATTTCTATACCTTGATTGCTATGGCCTGCATGTACGGAGGATTTTGGGGATTAAAAGAAGTCACTGCCATACAACCCAATTTATCGCCTCAGGGTGCCAGGATTAACGTAGCTCCAATCCATAGGTTTAAAGTTGTTATTGTGTGTATTTTAGCAGCCATATCAGTTCAGCTATTTGAGATTATTTTATTGTTGGCCTATCTAACTCTGGTGCTCAAAATAAGCGTTGGAAATCAAATAGGGTATATAATACTTACCTGCATAGTTGGTACTATTACGGGGGTTACCTACGGAGCCTTTATCTCCTCCATAATAAAAGAAGAGGGACTAAAAATAGGAGCATTAATTGGATCTTCCATGACCATGTCTTTTTTGGCGGGTATGATGTATGATAAGATGAAATATATCATCAGTACAAGGGCCCCAATTTTAGGTTATGTCAATCCTGTAAATCTTATAACGGATTGCTTTTATTCCCTATATTATTATGATACCAACTCCCGTTTTTTTACCAATATAGTGATACTATGTGTATTTATAGCTATATTTAGCTTATGCACTTATTTGGTTTTAAGGAGGCAAAGGTATGCTAGTCTATAAAGCTTTTTTTAAAATAATACAAAAGAATATACTCCAAATTTTAATATATATAGTAATATTTTTATTCTTTGTGGTATTGATTGCAAATACTTACACAGACCCAACAAATATGGATTTTAAAGAGAGTAAAGTAAATACGGTATTCATAAATCATGATGAGGATTCAAAACTATTGGAGGGGCTTAAAGAATATATATCCCAAAATGCCAACCTTATTGATATCCCTGATGATATCCAAAAACTTCAGGATGCTCTATACTTTAGAGAAGTTGAGTATATAGTAAAGGTTCCTAAAGGATTTACAGAAGCTTTTATGAAAGGTGAGGAAATTAGGATAGAGAAAACTATAGTTCCGGATTCAGCAAGCAGTGTGTATATGGATAATCTTATTAATAAATATTTAAATACTGCCCGTCTATACATTAGCAGTATAGAGAATTTAAGCCAGCAACAGCTAGTAAACTACATTGGGGAGGACTTATCCCACGAAACCGAAGTATTGTTATTTAATCCGGATCCTGAAAAAGGAAAAAATATAAGGCGGATGTATTATTTTAATTTTTTGGCTTATTCTCTTTTTGCCATACTTATTTTAGGTGTTTCTGCGGTCATGATAGTCTTTAACCAACCAGATTTAAGGAAAAGGCATTCTTGCTCGCCCTTAAAACTTAAGAATATGAATTTTCAAATGATACTGGGAAATATAAGTTTTGCCATACTGGTCTGGCTTATAATGATAATACCAAGCTTTATAATGTACGGAGATTATATGTTTACTAAAAAGGGCTTGTTATTTCTTTTAAATTCTATTATATTTACACTGCCGGCTTTGAGCATAAGTTTTTTGATTGCCAATATTGTAAAAAGCAAGAATGCCATTTCTGCCGCTTCCAATGTTGTTTCCTTAGGAACTTGTTTTATTAGCGGTGTATTTGTGCCTAGGGATTTTCTAGGGGAAACCTTACTAAAGTTTGCCAGTTTCACCCCGACCTATTGGTATGTAAAATCTAACCATATAATAGCCAATATAGATAGGCTAAAAGAGGAGGATATTAGATCAATACTTACCGGTATTCTTATTATGCTTATATTTGCTTTAACAGCATTGGCTATTACAATGGTAATTAAGAAGAAAAAGTACACGGGGCAGGTAAGTGGCTCGTAAATTAGTGATAAATGATTAGGAGGATAATATGCGTTCAGAGAAGGAAATGATGGATTTAATTTTAACATTTGCAAAAAATGATCCCCGCATTCGAGTAGTTGGGATGGAAGGTTCTCGCACAAATGTTAATGTGCCCAAGGATGAATTTCAAGATTATGATATCACCTATTTAGTTACTGATATAGAATCCTTTAAAGAAGATGATAAATGGCTTGATTACTTTGGAAAACGGATTATTATGCAAAAACCTGAGGCCATGAGTTTATTCCCTTCGGAATTTGGCCATTGGTTCTCTTATTTAATGCTTTTTGAAGATGGAAACCGGATTGATCTGACACTAATGCCCATTAATGATTTGGATCAGTATATATCAAGCGATAAGCTGTTAATGATTTTACTTGACAAGGATAAGAGAATTAAAAAGCCCATTATTCCATCAGATGAGGATTATCATGTAAAAAAACCTTCTCCTGAGTTTTTTGATGACTGCTGTAATGAGTTTTGGTGGGTCTCTACCTATGTTGCCAAAGGATTGCTTCGTAGAGAGATCCTCTATGCAACAGAACATTTAAATTTGCACCTTCGTCCAGAACTTTTGCGAATGATGGCCTGGAAGGTAGGGATTGAGACTGACTTTTCCATAAGCGTAGGAAAATCCTATAAATATATAGATAAGTACCTTTCCAAAGGTGTATGGAAGCGATTATTGTCTACTTATAAGAACAGTACTTATGAAGAAGTGTGGGCTGCCTTATTTGAGTGTCATTCTCTGTTTAGGGAGACGTCTAAGTTTGTTGCTAAGGAGTTGGGATATAGGTATCCTGACTATGATGAGAAGGTTACCCAATATATAAAAAAACTATACAAATCAAAAGTTGAAAAAAGGCCTGGTGCATGATTTTATTCATGCACCAGGTCTTTTTTATTGCTGAACATTGTACATGCCCTTGCTTTGCATATAGTTAAAGATTTTCTCTCCATGCTCTTGTTCTTCTTTTTGGATATGGTTTAGAGCTTGACGAATATTTGTATCTCTGAATTCAAAAATTGCTATATCGTATGTTCCAGAAACATACTTCTCTGTAGATAGAAGATCGGTACATAAATCAGCATCCTGCTGATTTGTCATTCCTGTCTGGCCGGATGACATACCTTGCATACTCATATTCTGGCTGCTTTGTTGCTGTCCTTGTTGCCCCTGCTGTTGTCCTTGTTGTCCCTGCTGCTGGGCCATATTTGGAATTTGCCCACTAAGTATTTGATTAATGGTATTTAGATGCTGCTCCTCTTGCTTGGCAAGCTCTAGGCATAACTGCCTTAGTTGTGGATCTTGGGCCTGCTCAGCAT
>JAAYKZ010000122.1 GCA_012522165.1 Clostridiales bacterium | reverse complement strand
ATAGAAGATGTCATCCTTTCGTTAGTTGTTTATTATAGTGAATAATATATTAACAGGATGTCATCTTCTTTTCAATTCTTATGGTAATTTATTACTCTAATTCCCTACGGTAACTTTACACTAACAGTGGTAATTCCTTAATTTTAGGACTTAAATACTATAGAGCATATTATAATTGAAGCAAATAAGCCTGCTACATCCGATAATAAGGATCCCCACAGGGTATAACGAATTTTTTTTATGCCAACTGCTCCAAAATAAATGGATAATGTATAAAATGTAGTTTCCGTAGAGCCCATCAAGGTAGATGCTACTCTTCCTAGGAAGGAATCTGGACCATAGGTTTTAAGTATTTCTCCCAGAATTCCTGTTGCAGCCATTCCTGAAACTGGCCTCATTAAGGCTAAGGGTAAGATTTCACCTGGGATTCCCAATAGATTAGTAATAGGTGATAGTATCTTTACTAGTATATCCATAGCACCAGACTCTCTAAAAACTCCTATAGCTACAAACATGGCTACCATATAAGGAAAAACCCGCACAACAGTGGCTAGTCCTTCCCTTGCACCTTCTATAAAGGTCTCATAGACGTTAACTTTCTTTATATGACCATAGCCTAATACAAAAATAATAAAGCCTGGTATGGCTACTATGGACAAAATCCTAATAAATTCTATCATTATATAACCTCCTAAAGACTTTGGCAGCTACTATGCCTATTAATGTGGAACAGGTAGTGGCTATTAGAGTTGTGCCAATTATCTCGTTGGGGTTTATAGAATTCGCAGCACTTCTAAGAGCTATTACTGTAGTGGGAATAAGTTGGACCGATGAAGTGTTTATTATTAAAAACATACACATATCATGAGTGGCAGTATCCTTATGCTTATTAATTCCCTGCAGCTCATGCATGGCCTTTATACCTAGAGGAGTAGCGGCATTGCCCAGGCCTAGCATATTAGCAATAAGGTTCATGGTCATAGCTCCCATGGCAGGATGCCCGGCTGGCACACCGGGAAACAAAATTCCCATCACACCTCTCATTTTTTTAGATATAGCCTCAACTAAACCGGATTTCTCCGCTACCTTCATAAGACCTAACCATAGTGCATATATCCCAAGTAAACCCACACATAACTCCACGGCGTATTTTGCTCCATCCAAAGCAGCTTGAGTAGTAGCCTCCAAATCACCAAAAAATAGTGCCACCAAAAAACCTATTATTATCATAAATAACCATATTGCATTAACCATTTATAGCCCCCTCAACCCTTTATAACAAGCTTCTCTACTATTTAGTTTTATGACCAGATAAGTCCAATAGAACAATGAGTTCACTTATCTACTAAATTTTCTACTATAGTTAAAAAAAGGGTTGACTTTAAATGGAATTATTGGTAATATAAAAGCATAATAATTTGTCGAATTTTGTATGAAAGGAGGAATAGTCGGTGAAGTCTACGGGAATTGTAAGGAAAGTTGACGAATTAGGTAGAATTGTTATACCTATTGAGCTTCGACGTACTCTAAATGTAGCAGAAAAAGATGCTTTAGAGATATATGTTGATGGCGAGCAAATAATACTAAAAAAATATGAGCCTGCGTGCATCTTCTGTGATGACGCTAGAGATATAACCGTTTATAAGGGTAAAAATATATGCAAAAATTGCTTGGATGAGCTAGCTAATATATAGATATTAACATAAATTAATAAAAGGCGATGTTTCGCCTTTTTTTTATATCCTAATCTTTATCTTTCCCTGATATACCAATACCGTGCTTGTACACCTGGCTTTTTGGTAAACCCCGGTCAACTGCTACCTTTTTAATGGCTTCTTTTTTGGACAATCCTTCATCCATATATACTAAAATATGATCGCTTATAGATATATCACCAAACCAATCATCTTCTTTATCTTCTTGTCCGCCTTGTATAACCAAGACAAATTCACCCTTCGGGGAGTTTTGTGAGTAATATTCTATGCTTTCCTCCAAGGTAAAATGCAAGACCTCCTCGTAAAACTTAGTCAATTCTCTCACTACTGCTAGTCTTCTATTACCCAAAACCTCATTTAACTCCTTTAGTGTACCCAAGAGATGATGGGGAGCCTCATATATTATTATAGTCCGCTCCTCGCCTTTAAGCTGATTTAGCACTTTTTTTCTAAGCTTTTTATCTCTAGGTAAAAATCCTTCAAATACAAACCTTGAAGTAGGAAGCCCTGATAATACTAGAGCCGATAAGCCTGCTGTAGCTCCCGGTAGAATAGTAACATGGATATTGCGCTTGTGAGCTAATCTCACCAATTCTTCACCAGGATCAGATATTCCCGGCATACCTGCATCAGAAACCAAGGCTATATTATTTCCCTCTTCTAAGAGACAAAGTATTTTCTCCTCTTTTTGCTCATCGCTGTACTTATGGTAGCTAATAAGAGGCTTTGAGATATTAAGGTGATTAAGGAGTTTAAGTGTGTGCCGTGTATCCTCAGCTACTATATAATCTACTTCCTTTAAAGTTCTAATAACTCTAAGGGTTATATCCTCTAAATTTCCTATGGGCGTAGCACATAAATACAAAGTTCCTTTACCCATTGTTATTCCTTGTACCTCCATTTAAAACATTTATCTTTAGTCTGCTTTGTAATTGCCAAAATATATTTCTTTTAACTCATCTGTAAACTCACCATCATCATTAAAAACTATAAGAGGTGGCATCCATGACAGGTAAGGCTTGCCTCCCAGCACTGCTTCTATAAGTACCATATTGGGAGGTTTTTTTAGGTTAGGATATACCAGCCTTATATTTTTAGGCTCCAAACCATAAGCTTTCATTCCTAATAAAATGTCTGTTAACCTATTTGGCCTGTGAACCATGGATAAGCGTCCCCCTACAACTAGCAGCTTAGAAGCTGCCATTAGAACATCATCTAAATTACACAGAATTTCATGGCGAGCCACTGCTTTGGCCTGATTGGGATTTATTATGCCAGTCCCAACTTTTTTGTAAGGAGGGTTGGCGGTTACCAATTGATATTTACGTGTTCCCAAATAATTTGGGGACTCTCTTAAGTCCCCTTCTATAATCTTTATTCTATCTTCTAAATGGTTTAATACCACGCTTCGCTTTGCCATATCAGCCATAGAAGATTGAATTTCTATACCATAAAACTTGGTATCCTTATTTCTCCTAGACATTAGTATGGGTATGATACCAGTACCAGTACCCAGATCCACCACCTTATCTCCGGGCCGTGGTTTTGCGAAATGGGATAAGAGAACTGCATCCATTCCAAAGCGAAAACTATTAAGGTCTTGAATAATCTTTAACCCATTAAAGTCAATAATATCTACACGCTCATTTTCTTTTATTATTACATCCATTCCAACAACCGTCCTTAAAGTATCAAAAGTGTCTATTCATCTAATAGAGCTATAAAAGCCTTGAGCTGCTCCTCTCCTTGAAAAGCCCCGGGTCTAGCATAACGGATAATTCCTTCCCTGTCAATCATAAAGGTGGTAGGAATGCCAGTAATAGGATAAATATTATTATACTCTATAAGCGCTTTATTATCAGAATCTATAGGAATAGAAAAGGTAAAGCCTTCTTTATCAATATAGTCTTTGACTTGCT
>JAAYKZ010000121.1 GCA_012522165.1 Clostridiales bacterium | reverse complement strand
GTATCATAATAATAGGTGACAATTTCAGGTTCCCTCACTCCTTCCCTTCCTGAGGATAATATCCTCAGCCTATCGGGAAGATAGTTGTTTACCTCCATGAAACGGATGGCTATGATCCTATTAAACCAGGTATAGGCCACTTCTTCTATAATTCCTTGGTAGGCTGTTTTATAGTCGGAATGCTCTGCCCTAGTTTCTAATTCCCTTACTAATCTATTATACTTTACTATATCATCATCATAGATCTTATAAGGCTCTATATCACCTATATCAAAGGTATACATATCACTATTCTGAGATAGGGGCTTTTCTATTCCTTCCTCTGTGATACCTAATCTAGCAGCCTTGTTTTTTATCTCCTGTATTAATCTTCTTCTGGCATATATAGCAAAATTTCTTAAAGCTGTCTTATCCATGGAATCCCCCTCTAAAACTCTATGTTTATGATGGTGTTTTCTTCAATCTCCTGTTCTAATCTCTTTCTTAAAGCTGTTAGGTATCTGTCTATGTCCTCTATGGTCTCTATCTGCCAGGAATGGGCTATGTTAATATCTCTGATACTTATATTCCTTTTCTTCTTAATTGGTTTAACAATTTCTACTTCAGAGGGTTTGGATTTATCTACCTGTAATTTCTCTGCTTGTTCCCTGGCTCTTTTTTGTAGTTCCTCTGTAATTTCGTTTAAGAATCTGATCTTTAGTTTATCGGCCTCTAATCTAAATCCATTGATCTTTGCCACATTATTGCAAGCCTCTGCCTTTTTCTCCAAATCTTTAAAGGCTCTCCTGAACCTACCCTCAAAGATATCCTCTAGCCCGTTTTTTTCTACTTCTGCTAAAACCCTTGTCTTGGCATTTTGGATTTCAACCAGTATGGGTGCTAACTCCTTATCAAGAATCTCACTATAAATCCTTGAAAATCTTTCATTTAGCTCTGGAAGTTCTTTTATAAAATTATAGGGCCTAGACATCTTAAGGATGGCCTTCATCCTATCCGTTATGGATTCTAATTCCTCGCTTAAGATATAAGCACTACTTTCGTCAAATATCTCTATATATTCCTGAGTTTTCTCCCAAATAGATTTTTGAGTACCTTCAAAGAAGGCCTTAATATATGGAAAATCATCTATAAAGTCAAGATATTCATCCTCATGTTCATGGACGTATTTATAGACATCTATGGACTTATTCATTCCTATAGTCCTATAGATAAGCCCTACACCATCCTTTAGGATGTCTTGACCAGGATAATCTCCTACGCGATATTCTTGTAGTAGGGTATTTAATTGCTGAACCATGCCTTCTGCATATTCATTAAAGCGAAGTACCATGGCATCAGTATCCTCTGGCATGACAGGGATCTTAAATACCTCTTTACCAATATTCCTTAGGCTTCTTATATATCTCTCTGGAATTACTTCTTTTTCCTCAATTAGAAGCTTATCCCCATAAGCCTTTTTAATAATGTATTCGCCTATCCGCTCTGGAGTCTCATTCAAAAGGGATACGCTATTGCCGTTTAGAGTAAATTCGATCAGTCCATCCATAAAGGCTTTAGCTATGAGCCACTCGGTATCCACATCCAGAAAACCATAGGGTGCTTTTCTAAATCTAGCTTTTATCTCCCTTATTGCTATTTTAGTGTGATTTCTTGTGCGTGTTCGTATATATTCCATTACTTCCCTAAGAGCATTTTCATTTGGTAAGCTATCG
>JAAYKZ010000120.1 GCA_012522165.1 Clostridiales bacterium | reverse complement strand
TGGCAGGGCCCGCTATTCCACTGTCCATTACTTTGCCAAACCCAAACCCTTCATTACACTATTGAGGCCTTCTAGGATATCATACTTGGCAAAAATAGCTTTTGAAAAGTTTTGGTTAAACTGCTGGATATGACAATTGAAAAATACCAATTGCCACCATATAATAAAGACGACAATACAAAAAGTCAAACTATAGCAGCATTTCTAAATATTGCAGCTATGCAGCAATATGTTATAATAAAATCAGGTAGGTGGTAGCGTGAAAATCCAGAATCCTCATGACAAATTCTTTAAAGAAACTTTCGGGCAAGTAGAGGTTGCCAGAGATTTTCTAAACAATTATCTACCTGAAAACATTATAAAAATAATAGATGTAGATACGTTACAGCTTTTCAAAAAGATAGCTTTATAAACGAAGAACTTCAGGAAAGCTTTTCGGATTTGCTTCCTATCCTGAAGGGAGTGAGGTTGTTATGACTTTAGCTGAACAACTTAGAGCAGAAGGAAGAGAAGAAGGGAGAAAAGAAGGAAGAGTAGAAGGGAGAAAAGAAGGAAGAGTAGAAGCTCTGGTGGAGACCGCAATAAAATTATTAACTAAAAAATTTGGGTCTTTGCCGGAGGAATTTAAAATAAAACTATCCAAGCTAGATGCTGCAACATTGGAGGTTGTAATTGATAATATTTTCGAATATGAAAGCCTGGAAGATGTTAAAAAATATATTGGCTGATGCATATTTGACTGATACAAGACCGCAAATTGAGAAGAAAATCATCTTGATACCGACCGCCTTTTTAGCGGAATGAAAAAGGGACGCTTTGTATGTCATGACAACCTGACAAACATAACGCCTAGCTGAACCATTAAGAGCAGAAGGAAGAGAAGTATTAGGTTTCCAATGGATTCCAAATGTGTAAACCATGATTACGTAAATGTTTAAAATCATCCACATTACATGTAACCAAAACTGCTGAATACAAAAAGGCTGTAGCCGCAATAATGGCATCTGGCAGTTTCATCTTTCGGTTATATATCTTTCTACTCAGAGAACGAAGTTCGGCAGCCTTTAATGCAACTTCAGAATCTACATCAATAATTTCGCCAATGTCTAAGATTCCTCTAATCTTTATTCTTTGTTCTTGTGTTAGTTCATGGAAAGAAAATAATTCTGCTTCGATTATTGTGGAATAAAAAATTTCGTTATTGTCGTTTTCTAGCTTTTCCATTGCTTTTACGATCATATCAACGCCTTTAAGTGTATAAATAATTATGTTAGTATCAACAAGGTATTTATCGGATGCTGGTTCCTGGTCGGTCATGATCATCCTCCCTGATTCGTAACATTGCATTAACTAAATCGCCATGATCGCTTAAGATACCTGCAGCAGCTTTAACAGCACCTTTGGGTTTCGTCTTTTTAACTGTTTTTATAATTACTTTATTATTGACAGGTTTTATTTCGACCAAATCGCCAGGTTGGATCTTGGCCATTTTTAGCACCTCCCCAATGGCGATTTTACCATTTAATCCTACTTTTCGCTTTATAGGCAACATAGCATTATTCCTCCAAATGAATTATTATCTTTTTTTAATATTATATCACCTTTTTTTCATATAGCCAATTGAGAAGAAAATCATCTTGATACCGATCGCCTTTTTTAGCGGAATGAAAAAGGGAAGCTTTGTTCGTCATGACAACCTGGCAAACGAAACGTCCCCGTGTCAGGTTTTGATGGCAAACGAAACGTCCCCGTGTCAGGTTTTGACTAGGTTATGTTTTATTGCGAAAAGTAGGGCCTGGGTCCTGTCGCTGACTCCCAGTTTTTGATAGATATTGGTCAAATGGTTTTTAACGGTCTT
>JAAYKZ010000119.1 GCA_012522165.1 Clostridiales bacterium | reverse complement strand
TTCCCGAGCAGCCAGGTAACCTATGACCGTTTCAGACCCAAATGGTTTGTAAAGGCCTCTTTTAGCCAGGGAAATCATATAATTATCTATCAATTTTTCAAAAACAGAAGGGCTGCCGGTTGACTCCCACTGAGTAATGCCTTCTTCTACAATTTGATGATAAGGCGTAGAATTAAGTGCCTCGATTAGGCTTTGACTGCTTCCTGAGAATATCTCTTTAAAAAATTCTTTTGGCAAACTACCACCATTAACTAAAGCATTGTCCAGAATTCGAATATCCGCATCTATTTTTTTTAGCCTTATCATTATTTTTATATTTGTAAGGTCCGAAAGAGCAGTCAAATATTCCTGTAAAAATGGGTCTCTTAAGTTTATAGCAATTTCACCCATTTCGTCAAAAAGGACTTGATCCAAGGCTAAATCAATTTGCTGGGGGTCTTTGGTCAGCTCATAGGCCTCGATTGCTCTATGATAAGCCTCTATTAGGCTATCAGATATATTGGCACTGGTTTCTCCTTTAGCATATTTTTTTATTTCTTCCGGGGAAGTTTCACCTAAGTGAGAGAAATATCCATTCTCAGTGCCCAAAATCATTCCCTTGGTAATTACCTTTAAATTATGAAAATCATTTTTTAAAGTAAAAAAACTTATAATCTCGTGATTTGAGAAAGATTCCTTCAGAGTCTTGATTGTACGAAGCATGCTTTTGTCCAGGACCTTTTCAAATTCATAGATATTTTCCATTTCGGCTATATCGCTGCCGTATTCAGTATCACTTAGTAGCTTAAGTGCTTCTTCTGGTCCCGGGGCATCTAGTATTCGTTCGATATCATTTTTGCCGAGGAGTTTAGTTTCCAGATATTTTATTCGGGCTGAAACATATAGGAAATCTGTATCTTTTGCCATTTAATCACTCCTCGAAAAGTATTTTGGCAATTTCTGTTTCCAATTCTTCCCTTTCCATATTAATAAGGGAGTCAAAGGTACTGTTTATCTCTAAGTCTTGGGATTTGAGTATGAAACCACCTATCATATGCCCGGAAGTTTTAGAAATCCTGAGATTTCCTTGCTTGCCCATGTCTATTAGAGTATTGTTGATTTTTTGCAGAAAATCCGACGTTATTCTGCTTTTATCATGTTCCGAAATAATTAGCTCTTCATTACCGGTAAGGGCACTTTTTATAAGCATGTTTGAAATTAAGTTTTGGTATTTGTCGTCGGGCATGTCTTTTAGTGTAGCTTTTGCCTTTTCAAAAACTTCATCGATTATTTGTTGTTTTGCTTGTAAAAGTGCCTTTCGGTTTTCAAGCTGAGCCATAGAATGAATTCTACGCTTTTTTTCTTCAGCTGTCTTGCTGGCTTTATCCAGGATATCATTTAGTATTTCTTTGGCTTTTTGCTCATATTGTTTCTTTATATCCTGAGCCTGGGCCTTGGCGTTTTCAATAATATTTTGTTTTTCTTCTTTTGCTTCTTCCAAAATCCTTTCTTTAATCTTTGCAATACCCTCCATGGTATGACACTCCCTTATATGTTGATGCCGAACAACATCAATATGGTTGCCAGCAGTGCAAGTACAGCATAGGTCTCAACCATGGCGGCAAAGGTAATACCCTTGGCTACTTCTTCAGGCCGTTTAGATACGATACCTATAGAAGCAGCGGCCACTCTGCCCTGATAAAGTGCTGATATAAAGCCCACAATTGTAATAGGCATACAGGCAACAAAGATAAGCCAACCCTGAGCAGGTGTCAAATCTACCAAGTTGCCTGCCAGTAATCCTATCTTTTGAATGGTAAGAAATCCAGCCAAGAAACCGTATATAC
>JAAYKZ010000118.1 GCA_012522165.1 Clostridiales bacterium | reverse complement strand
TTTAGCCCATAATCTTTGTTGCTTTGTAAATAAGGCCTTAGGCCGTGATATTTCAAGGATCAAAGAATTAGTATTTGGTTAACTATACCATACTAATAAGGCCATGATTACATATAGGGGTAGTCTATCTTATTTTATTGGTATAATATACCATTGCATTGTGCAAGATAATCTAGCACAATAGGTTAATTAATTAAACTCGTTGTACCAGGCCACTAACTATTATTATATGAAGATAACGGCTATTGATAAGTAAGCGCCTTCCCTGATTTGGTTTTAGCCTTTAGGTAAACTTTCTTTATCTAAATCTTCATAAATTGGAATCTCCTGTTGAAGAATCTCTAGCTGAGTTTCCAATAAATTTTTAAAACGCGATCTAAATACCTGCATCTGCTTTCTATATTCATCAAACTCTTTTTTTATCTCTATAACTTTACTATTAGCCTGATCAATTATATCCCTTGCTTTTTTCTCCGCTTCTTCTATTATTAAATCGGATTTTTTTTGGGCAGATTGAGCTAATTCATCAGCTGTTTTTTGAGCAGTTACTAGGGTTTCTTTTAGAGTATTCTCCATAGTTTTATAGTTATTTAATTGATCTACTAGCATAGCCAAACGGTCTTTTAGGTCGATATTTTCTTTATACAGTCTTTCAAACTCTTCAACTATTTCATCTAGAAACTGATCAACCTCATCTTCATCATAGCCTCTAAAAGATCTTGTAAATTCCTTATTATGAATATCCATAGGAGTTAATGCCATTTTAATTCCTCCTCTATAACAAAAAATTCATCATATGAATCTATGGATGATTACAGCAACACGATTCTTTCTGGTTAGTCCAGATATTTTAAAAATTCTAATTCTACCTGCTCCTCTTAGGGTAATAATATCGCCCTCTTTAATTTGAAAGTCAGGTTTGGTTATTTGATCCCAATTTACAAATATTTTGCCTTCTCGAATAAAAGGAAGTATCTTATTTCTAGAATATCCAAAACCAGAACTAGCTAAGCAATCAAGGCGCATAGATGGTACCGTTGTATTTATCTCCTTAAATTTAGGCTCAGGTATATCCAATTGAGCTAAATCTATATTGGATACTTTTACTTTTGCTCTACCTACCTTAACCAAATTTGCTAATAAAAAATCTAAAATATCTTCCATTATTATTGCATAAGCAATATTTTCCTTTACTATGATATCCCCTATTGCATGGCGCTCCAAGCCTAGTCCTAAAACAGATCCTAGAATATCCCTGTGACCTATATTAAAATATCTTTCATCCCATTCAATGGATATACCACTATAGGGAAATAAGGAGTCATCAAACTCCATCCAATCTGGATATATAGCAAAAATATTCCGTTCCGCTGAGGGATATCCGCCAGATTTTTTGTAGATAACCTCTCTAATATTTATAAGATACTTTTCCACATGAACTTGAGTTACAGGATCTAAAAACCATGTTGTACTCCAATCTTGATTTCTAATAACCCATTTAACTAAATCCTCTACTTTGGCTATTGTCAGCTTAATATCTTGATTTTCCATGGACTATAATAATCCCCTTAGTAAAGATGATATAATAGATAAAGCTAAATATGCAAACAGAGGAGAAAAGTCAATGGGTATACCGGATGTATTCAACCTCCTGCTTAGATTGCGGAAAGGCGCCACTATAGGCTCTATAAAGCGGCCTAAAAAGACTCTAATAGGATGCATTGGATCTAATACCCAAGAGAGTAGAGAATTTATAATAATGGCCCATGAAAGTATATTTATAAACCAAATAACACTAACTACTAGTTGTCTAAACAAAAGACTGCCACCAAACAAATTGTTACCTCCTACTCTTCGTCGGTCTTTCTACTTGCCAGGGTGAAAATACTCTTTCCTTTTAGCTCTTCCGGTATATTTCCCACTATATCAACATTACTAGGGGCAAGAACAAAGATACCTCTTGAAACTTTCTGTATAGTTCCATCTAATGAATAAACAGCACCACTAATAAAATCCATGACTCTTAGAGCTAGATCTGCATCCAAAGCATCTAGGTTTACAACAATAGGTTTTCGATTCTTTAGATTATCAATGATATCCTGAGTATCGTCAAAGGATAAAGGTTGATAGACCACGACTTTTACATAGGAAGTTGTATGTATGTTGACTACTTTCCCCTTCCTATTCTTTGATTGAAATTTGGGCTCTATAAGGTCATCATGACTTTTACTTAGGGTATCCTCAACTTCAGTCTCTTCAACGTCCTCAAGTATAGTCTCCTCTAGGCCAATAATGTTTAAAATCTTATTAAAAATAGACATAACTTATCCTCCTCTTTTTATTACTATTCTTAAAGATTACTTGTCCATAAAAATCCCTCTGCCTATTCTTATCATATTAGATCCTTCCTCAATGGCAATCTCATAATCATTGGTCATTCCCATAGACAGGTATTGCATATCAATATGGTCTATCTGCCTGCTCCTAAGATCTTCAAGAAGACACCTAAAACGGCTAAAGCATTCCCTAACAGTATCAGTATCATGGGTATTAGGACCAATAGTCATTAGTCCTTTAACCTCTATATTGGGATAGTCTACCAATTCTTCTATAAAAGAAATCAAATCTTCTTCATAAATGCCTGATTTAGTAGACTCTCTTGACATATTTACCTGTATTAATGTCTGTATTTTCCTTCCAATTGCACCTGCCCTTTTGTTTAACTCCCGGGCTAGGGAAATTCTATCTAAAGAATGGATAAGGTCTACTTTATCTATAATATATTTAACCTTGTTGGTTTGTAAAGACCCAATCATATGCCAGCTTATATTTTTGTTAATAATGTCATATTTTTTAATAAGCTCTTGTACTCTATTCTCTCCAACTATAGTTATGCCAGCATCTATAGCCTCTAATATTTTTGACGGAGCAATATTTTTACTTACCGCTACTATAGATATCTCATTAGGATCTCTGTTTGCAGATAGTGCTGCTTTTTCTACCCTTTTTCTTACTTGCTCAATATTATCTTTGACAGACATCTATTTGCATCACTCCAAATACTAGTTTGAAATTATCAAGGTTCACTTTATAATAACTATATCATTAAGATCTAGAGTATCATTATCATTTACCTTCTCAATTATTGCCCAATCATCATCAAAAGCTTTAACCTTGACCTCTATAAATTTAATATCTCCATTGCGTTCTATTTTCACGCCTGTTCTATGGTTTTTATTAATAATGGCCTTTGCAGGAACCATTAAACCTTCAGCTGATATACCTATTTCTATATGTATGTAGCGTGCCTCAATAACACTCTCTATGTTCTCTATTATTTCAAGAATAACTAAGGTAGAATCCTTTAAGTAATCCACTTTATATACTTTTGCACTAATAGTTTCTTCAGATAGGCCTGGAATTTTAAGGTTAAGAGTATCCCCTTGCTCATAAAAAGTATTTTTATGGGGTATTAAAGATACTATATACCATTTATCTGGAACTACAATTTTAAATAAAGGAACATCCACATAACTACTTTCCTTATCCAATTCCAAAGCTTTATGGTCTCTAAAAGCTAAATATTGCTCAACTGTTAAATAATCTATATCATTGGGGGTAATTATATTTTCCAAGCCATCTAGTCCAAAACTAATAATCCCAGATTCTGGGGTAGTGATTTCCACCTTCCATTCTTTAAGTTGATTCTCAATTGCTTCTTCCTGATTATATAACTGTTCCAAATATTTACTAGCAGATTCTTTTTTATCTAAAATCTCCTTTTTTCTATCCAAAAGACCTCTAAGCTGATTTTCGTATTTTTCCATATCATAGAATTCATCATTTTGAATACTATATTGCATGGTGTAAACAATAGAATCTATATCCTTCTCGATTTTATCAAAATCGCTGTCCATTATTTCTTGAACTATATTCTTGTTTTGATAATCCCATATTTTTTGTCTTATATTATATAAATTATCTATCAGCTTATGATCATAACCATCCTTATAT
>JAAYKZ010000117.1 GCA_012522165.1 Clostridiales bacterium | reverse complement strand
GTTATAAGTAATGGGTATATGTATGAAAATTAGCTTATAAACATACATTATCGCCTAATAATATTTTCATGTATTTGATTATATTTTTATATTTCTTCACATCTACAGGACTAGTAAAAAATGGGATTATAACTATGATAAAGATTATATGTTGCAAACATAAAGGAAAATTACCATTGTCTAAGACTAGGAATTAAATAGGAAATGGAGTAAAAAATGGGGCAGAAATGAAGCAGGACTATATATACTTTCGCATTATCTCCAATACTTCCTCCAGGCTCTCGTCCCCTCCACCCTCTAAGATGGCTTTTTTGACACATCCTTTCATATGATCATGAAGAATTTCAGCATTCACCTTTTTCAATATGGATATAGTAGCCATAATTTGTCTAGATATATCAATGCAATACCTACCCTCTTCCAACATTTTGATTATGCCATCTACTTGGCCTCTAGCGATTTTTAAGTTTCTAAATATGGGACTATTCTTATCCCTGTACATTTTATTTCCTCCCTGTCATCTATTATAAAAGCTAAGTATTGTTATATTATTGCTCAATACAATTATTGCAATTATAGACATAATTCATGGAAAAAGGGTTGTTGGGAAACCTGTCAACTTACACTAAAAAACTGCCTTTCAGAGATTTCTCAACAAATCCTTTTTCCCGCATCCATTCCATAGATGCCATGGCTCATGAATATACTCACTGTTTAGGCCAAGAAAACTTGAACTATATATCCTCTACTTTAATAAGATCATAGCCAGCATCTTCTATTGCATTCTTTAATGCAATCTCATCCATATTTTGGGATAACTCAACTATACCATACTTACCTTCTAAGCTTACCTCTACGGATTCCACACCTTCTAACTCCTTTAATGCATTAGCAACATGCATAACACAATGCTGGCAGCTCATTCCTTCAATATATAACTTTTTCTTCATTTTTTTATCCTCCTTTTCTTGTTAAAAATTTGTTAATCTCCTTATCATGTTATTTTCCTACTTATGGTAAAGGGTCAATAACCGTTATGATTGTAATGTGAGTTAACACAATAGCCTAATTGCTAGGTTTAAATCTTCTAAGCCTTAAGGCATTGGTTACTACAGACACGGAACTAAAGGCCATAGCAGCAGCTGCAATCATGGGGTTTAGCAGGGGGCCTCCAAATATGTGTAGTAGTCCTGCTGCTACAGGTATTCCTGCTGTATTGTATGCAAAAGCCCAGAATAAATTCTGTTTGATGTTAGTTATAGTCCTTTTGCTTAATTCAATAGCAGTGGATACATCTTTAAGATCACTTTTCATTAATACAATATCAGCTGATTCCATGGCTACATCAGTACCTGAGCCAATAGCGATACCTATATCTGCCTGAGCCAAAGCCGGAGCATCATTGATGCCATCTCCTACCATGGCAACTTTTTTACCCTGATTTTGAAGCTTTTTCACCTCATTGGCCTTATCTTCAGGGAGAACATCAGCCAGCACCCTATCTATGCCTACCTGCTTTGCTATTGCCTTAGCAGTACGCTGGTTATCACCAGTGATCATAACTACTTCCAGTCCCAGCCTGTGAAGAGCTTCGATAGCGTCATAGCTGCTATCCTTTAGTATATCGGCTACAGCAATAATACCTGCTAATTTTCCGTCTATGGCTATATACATAGGAGTCTTACCCTCTTCAGCCAGTTTTTCCCACTGGCCTAAGGCCTCTCCTAACTCAATCTTTCTGTCATCCATCAATCGCTTATTACCCAGCAGCATATCCATGCCAGATAGTCTGGCCTCAATTCCATGGCCAGGAATTGCATTAAATGTATCTAAAGGCTCTAATTTCATTCCTTTTTCCTGTGCCTCTTCTACCATTGCCTCTCCTAAAGGATGTTCTGAACCCTTTTCAGCTGATGCTGCCAATCGCAGTAGCTCATCTTCATCTATATTTCCATATACCAGTACATCTGTTACTTTTGGCTGCCCTAAAGTGATAGTACCTGTCTTATCAAGTACTACAGTATCAACTTTATGGGCAATCTCCAATGCTTCTCCGCTTTTTATTAAAACGCCATATTCAGCGCCTTTACCTGTACCTACCATTATGGCTGTGGGAGTGGCCAAGCCTAGAGCACAAGGACATGCAATAACTAGCACTGATATAAATATGGTAAGAGAAAACACTGCAGACTCTCCGCTTATCCACCAGGCCAGGCCCGCTACCACTGCAATGCCCAGTACTATAGGTACAAAGTAACCAGATATAATATCTGCCATCTTTGCAATGGGGGCTTTACTGCCTTGCGCCTCTTCTACCAGCTTTATTATCTGAGCAAGAGCCGTATCGCTGCCTACCCGAGTAGCCCTAAAATGAATTGACCCGGTCTTATTTAGACTGCCTCCTACTACAGTATCCCCTACTTTTTTCTCAACAGGAATACTCTCTCCCGTTAGCATGGATTCATCTACAGATGTTAGCCCATCCACTACCTCACCGTCTACGGGGATGTTTTGACCTGGTTTAACTACAATAATGTCCCCTACCTCTACCTCTTCTATGGGGATAGTAATTTCCCTTCCATCCTGAACTACTGTAGCCATCTTGGGAGCCAAATCCATAAGCTTTTTTATAGCTTCAGATGTTCTGCCTTTGGCTACGGTTTCAAGGGTCTTGCCTAACAGTATCAAAGTAATGATAACAGCTACAGATTCAAAATATAGGTGACCTGCATACTCAACATCTCCTTGGATAATGCGCCATATGGCATGCAAGCCATATATAAAGGCAGCTGAGGTGCCCATGGCTACCAAAGAATCCATATTGGGGCTTCCTTTAAACATGGTTCTAAATCCAACAGTATAAAATCTATATCCTGCTACCACGGTAGGAATGGTTAATAATAGCTGTACCAAAGCAAAATTAAGGGGATTTATCTCTGGATCCATAAATTTAGGTACTGGCAGCCCTACCATATGACCCATGGCAATATAGAATAAGGGTACAGTAAAGATAAGGGAAACTATAAATTTGGTCCACATTGTGGATATTTCCTTTTCCCTTTGCTGCCTTCTAATATCAGCCTGATTCTCTGTTTGAATCTCTAAGGGCTTATAACCTGCCTTTACTATAGCTTCCCTTATTTGAGATAGCCTTACTATGCTAGGATCATATACTACCTTAGCTTTTTCCGTTGCCAGATTAACGTTTGCCTCTTCCACACCTTCTAGCTTTCCTAGTGCCCTTTCTACAGCTCTAGAACAAGCAGCGCAGGTCATGCCTTCAATGGGAATGGTCACTTCCCGGTTTTTCTTCTCTTCTCTTACTCTGTAGCCTGCTTCTTCTACTGCTTTTTTAATTCTTTCAAGATCTAACTCTTCATTATATTCTACTGTTAAGGCCTCAGTTGCAAAATTCACACTGGCTTTGTCTACCCCTTCTAGTTTGCTCACCTTTCTTTCCACAGCCCTAGCGCAAGCAGTACAAGTCATACCATCTATCTTTAAAACTTCCTTCTTAAGGACCATAGGTTTCACTCCCTTTTACACTTCTATAGACTCCTATATAAAACAAACTCAGTAAATATACTTAGCAGTCTTTGAATACCATACCCCCCTGGGGTATTATGGCTATTATTATAT
>JAAYKZ010000116.1 GCA_012522165.1 Clostridiales bacterium | reverse complement strand
TACTTCTAATACATTCATGCCATCCACTTGCTTGCCAGGAATACCATAGGAATTACTCATTATATAGAAATCATGGACTGATGATACTCTCTGATAGTTAGTTCCCATACCGTACTGGTTATTTTCACAAATATATACAATAGGAAGATTCCATATTTTGGCCATGTTCAAGCTCTCATGAAAAGCCCCCTGATGTATGGCACCATCCCCAAAGTAGCACAGCACAACTCCATCCTCTTCCTTATACTTTATCTTCAAAGCCACCCCTGTCGCCAAAGGAATATGTGAACCTACAATACCATGGCCTCCGTACATATGATTTTCCGCATCAAACAAGTGCATAGAGCCTCCCTTGCCTTTTGAACAGCCAGTTACTTTTCCAAATAACTCCGCTATTAATACTCCTGGATCCATACCACATACAAGAGCGTGACCATGATCCCTATAAGTTGTTAAAACATAATCCTTACTTAGATCAATAGCTGCTATAGAACCTGTAGCCACTGCCTCTTGACCTATATATAAATGACAAAAACCTCCGATCTTTTGCAGACCGTACATCTGCCCTGCCTTTTCTTCTACTCTTCTAATAAGCACCATATCCCTAAGCAATTTCAATAAGAAATCTTTATCATATTTTTCAACAGGAAAATCCCGGCTCATTTATCTCCCTCCCCAAAACCAATTCTTTCTGTCCTCCCCTTCATTGGTTCAAAATACACCGCTTCTTCCAAAACAGTCTCCAATACTACAAATTCGGTATTTTCAAGATTTATCTTCCAAAACACATTTAGTCTCTTACCAATGCTTTGAAGAATCTCCGTTTTCATGGAAGGATTATCAATTATGTTTATATGTCCTTTTATATTAATAATGCGATCTAATGCCCTACTTTGTATCATCCACTCCACCTTGGGATTTTTGCTTAACTCATCTATCTTTTTTGAATTCTTAGCAGCTACTGAATATATAAACCCTTGCCTATCCTTTAAAGTAGTAGGGGTCATCCATCGCATTTTGGGTCGTCCATCATCATCCACAGTAGCCAAAATTGCAGTTTTTGCATCAGCTATAAGGCTATCCAGACAGTTAAAAAACTCATACTTATACAATCCTCATACCTCCTATCTCAAATCCCTAAATACCACTTATTTTTATATTTCATATAAACTGATATCATACCTGCTAAACTAAAATATGTTCCTATCTCCAAAAACAAAAAAGACGCCTCTTAATAGAGACGTCTTCGTCTTGATGTCTTAAACCTTTTGCTCATAATCTGACAAGAAATTTTCTAACCTATCCAGAGCTTCTTTTAAATCTGTCAGATTAGGTAAAAATACTATCCTAAAATGATCAGGCTCTGGCCAATTAAACCCAGTACCTTGAACCAACAGAACCTTCTCCTGTAACAGAAAATCTAGAACGAATTTTTCGTCATCCACAATATTGTAACGCTTTACATCTATTTTAGGAAACAAATAGAAGGCTCCCTTGGGCTTAACACAAGAGATTCCAGGTATACTATTTAACCGCTCCCATGCATAATCTCTCTGCTCTCTAAGCCTACCTCCAGGACTTACATAATCCTTTATGCTCTGATAACCTCCCAAGGCTGTTTGAATGGTATATTGGGCTGGCACATTGCTGCACAGACGCATTGAAGCTAGCATATTCAATCCCTCTATATAATCCTTAGCTCCAGATTTATCACCACTTATAACCATCCAGCCTGCCCTAAATCCAGCAATTCTATGGGACTTGGACAGACCATTCATAGTTATAAACAACACATCATCTGCTAAAGAAGCTATAGAAGTGTGAGTAATTTCATCATATAAAATTTTATCATAAATTTCATCGGCAAAAATAATTAAGTCATGTTGTCTTGCTAAATCAATAATCCCCTCCAATATTTCTACAGGATAAACCGCTCCTGTAGGATTATTGGGGTTAATAACTACAATTCCCTTTGTATTGGGCGTAATTTTTTTTGCCATATCCTCTAGATCTGGACACCAGTCTGATTGCTCATCACATATATAATGTACAGGTTTCCCTCCTGCAAGATTAACTGCAGCAGTCCACAGAGGATAATCTGGAGCTGGTATCAAAACTTCGTCTCCGTTGTCCAACAAGCCCTGCATGGACATCATAATAAGTTCGCTAACTCCATTACCAATATATATATCCTCTATGCCAACTCCCTCAATATTCTTCTCTTGGCAATAATGCATTACAGCTTTTCTAGCAGAAAAAATTCCTTTAGAATCACTATATCCCTGGGCGTTCTTCAAATTCATAATTAAATCAACTATTATTTCATCAGGCGCATTAAGGCCAAAGGGTGCAGGATTACCAATATTTAATTTAATTATATTGTACCCTTCCTCCTCCAGCCTTTTGGATTCATCCAATACTGGTCCTCTTATATCATAACAAACGTTTTCCAGTTTCTTCGATTTCTTTATTATTCTCAATTAAATTCGCCCTCCCACTTCACATCTTTGGCCATCACTATAACAGCTTATCATATCAACATCAAGAACCACCAGAGTCGAAAAATAGGGCAGGGCGGTTCCATAGTAATTACTAAGAATTACTTATTTTCAAGAAAGAACTTTTCAGCAACCTGCTGATTAACCAAAGGATGTACTGCACTTTCCTCTATGTGTAAATTATAGTTTTCTTTTATATATATCTTACAATCTAGACTCTTTTCCAGAATCTCAATATTCTTTTCCCCATCTTCTGTCCATAACCTAGCCACATTTGGATGTACTTCCACCACCACGCCCCATATCTTAGATGTCTTTACCATATTCTCAATCTCTTTTTCTACTCTTGCAACTATCATAGCTTCGGAATATACTCTGCCAGTTCCATGGCAATAGGGACAGGGTTTTAGTAGTTTAGATGATAACCTGCTTCTTACTTTTTTTCTGGTCATCTCTACCAAGCCCAAACCTGTAAAGCCTACAACATTGGTCTTGGTTCTATCTTTTTTTAGAGCATTTTTAAGAACTTCCAGCACTTTATTTTTACTCTCTTCTTGAGTCATATCTATAAAATCAATAATGATAATGCCTCCAATATCCCTAAGTCTAATTTGATGTGCAATTTCCTGGGCTGCTTCCAAATTAGTCTTAAGCACTGTATCTTCTAAATCCTTTGAACCTACAAACTTTCCAGTATTAACATCAATAACTGTCAATGCTTCCGTTGTATCAATAATTTAATAACCACCATTTTTAAGCCAAACTTTCTTTTGGATAGCCTTTTCTATTTTGGATTCTATGCCATAGTACTGGAATACTCCTTCCGGCTTATCAAAAAGCACCATCTTCTTTTCCAGCCCTGGAAAAAGAACACCAGCAAATTCTAAAGTTCTTTCATACTCTTCCTTGTCATTAATTATAATTTTCTCTATATCTGGATCATAAAAATCCCTAATGGTTTTATATATAATATCCTTATCCTCATGCAAAACCCTGGGAACTTTACCTCGCCATTCCTTTGCCTGAATCTTGGCCCATAATCTACATAAAAAATCCATATCCTGTATGAAATCTTCTTGGTCTTTGCCCTGTGCTGCAGTTCTTACTATTACACCCATGTGTTGAGGTTTAATACGCTCAGCTATTTCTTTTAGACGCTTCCTTTCATCATCTTCTTCAATTCTCCTAGATACTCCAACATAATTAACAGTAGGCATTAAGACCAAATATCTGCCTGGTAAAGTAATCTGAGTTGTTACCCTAGCTCCCTTGGTTCCGATAGGTTCCTTTAACACTTGAACAGTTAACTCTTGTCCTCTACTTATTATATCCCTAATTGATAACATCTTTGCATCGTTTTCTCCAGTATCTTGTTCTTCAGAAAATTCAAATTCTGTTTTATCCGTAGTGATATCTCCTACATAGAGAAAGGCATTCTTATCAAGTCCTATATCCACAAAAGCAGCCTGCATACCAGGAAGAACATTTTCTACCTTGCCTCTATATATATTTCCTACTATCCCCTGGCTATCTTCACCTTCCATATATAATTCTACTAACTCATCATCTTCAAGTAGAGCAACTCGAGTTTGATCATTCTGCACATCAACTATGATCTTTTTCCCCAATTTCCTGTCCCCCTATTCCATATCAACAGGTGTTACCAACTTACCGTCCTGAAAAAGATACAAATCTAGACGGTGTATTTGTACAAGGAATTCAGGGTAATAAGATATATTGGCAAAATCAAGCAAAGCTTCTATTAGCTGCTCTGGCCTTAAGTTTGCCTTGCTGCCTGTACTAACTAATGCCTTTATAGTGATCCCGTCTTGGTGCTGATCTATTATATCTATCTTGTGAATCATGGGTCTTATATTAACTTGACGGTCTCCCTTTTTGGTCTTCTTTATAGTTACTATTTCAGTTTGTTTTAGGAAGTTTTCTATCAAGGATACAGCATCTATTTTTCTACTTTTTACACCAGATATCTTGATTAAATATTCCCCTCTTTCTATGAGACTCATTAGGGAAGGAGCTTTTTCATCTATGGCTACTGCCTCTACAAACCTTATGCCTTCAGGCAGTTTTTCGTTCATCCTATGACATAAGGTTTTAGGATCCATTTCTCTATCCAAAATAATATCAAGATACTCTCCATCACTAAGGGTGCCTACAGCCAAAGCAGAGGCAAAAGAAAGCTTGGGATGGGGATTAAATCCCTTACTGTAAGCCACTGGTATCTCTGCCCTTCTCAACGCTCTTTGCACCAATCTCATAAAATCTAAATGGGAAATATACTTAACTTTTTCTCCTATTGTATATTTTACAACTAACCTCATGTACATATCCCCTCTCCCAATAAGCTGACACCACAGCCAGTACAATTTAATCTGCAATCTTCCGTTAGCTCCATCTTTAAAGCCTTTTGGTATTCTCTCCACAAATATTTCTTGGTAACACCAACATCTATATGATCCCAGGGAAATACTTCGTCAGCTTCTCTCTGCCTATTTGCATAGAAATGGGGATCTATACCCTCTTCTTCAAAAGCTTCCATCCAAGTTTCGAATTTAAACAGCTCTGCCCAGCCGTCAAAAGTACAGCCTTTTTCCCATGCTCTTTTTATGACCTTACCTAGGCGTCTATCTCCTCTGGCAAAAACCGCCTCAAGAAAACTTGCCTCAGGGTCATTCCAACTATACTGTACATTCTTGATTCTAAGCTCTTTTTGTAATAGCTTTTGTTTCCTCTCTAACTCTTCCATTGAGTTTTGTGCCACCCATTGAAATGGAGTAAAGGCTTTGGGAACAAAGGAAGAAGTGCTTATATTTATCCTTAAAGCTTTCTTGCCTTTTTCTTTTACTGTATCAAAGTAACAATCCTTGATTTTACGTGCCAATTCACCAATACCCTTTAGATCTTCCTCTGTCTCCTCAGGTAAGCCTATCATGAAATAAAGTTTTACCGTTGTCCATCCTGATTTAAAAGCATCCTCTACGCTGTTCATAAGATCATCTTCGATTATACCTTTGTTTATTATATCTCTAAGTCTCTGACTGCCGGCTTCTGGAGCAAAGGTTAGACCTGTCTTACGCACCTTTTGCACCTCGTCAGCTAGCTCTTTTTCAAAGGAATCAAGTCTTAGGGATGGCAGAGATAAACCTACCTTCTTATCCTTAAATCGTGCCATTAGCCCTCTTACCAACTTTTCCAGTTGGGAATAGTCTCCAGTGCTTAAAGAAGATAAGGATATTTCCTCATATCCAGTGTTTTTAATTAATTTTTCAGCCAGCTCCAATAGTTTTTCTGGTGTTCTCTCCCGTACTGGCCTATAAATCATCCCCGCCTGGCAATAACGGCAGCCTCTAGTGCAGCCCCTAAATACTTCCAACATAACTCTGTCATGAACTATGTCCATATAGGGCACTACCATGGTTTCAGGATAGTATGCTTTGTCCAAATCTTTTATGATCCGCTTCCTTATGGTCTTTGGCACACTTCCATTTACAGGCTCTATCTTAGAAATTGTACTGTCTTCTTTATATTCAACGGTATAGAACCTAGGAACGTAAACACCATCTATATTGACAGCCCTATACAAGAATTCAAGCCTGTCTAAACCCTGTTTTTTGCAATCTAAATAAAGATCTAGAAGTTCATGGGTGCCCTCCTCACCTTCACCCATAACCACCAAATCAAAAAAGTCTGCCATAGGCTCCACGTTATATGCACAAGGGCCACCGGCTATTATTAAGGGATGATCATTACTACGTTCTTGCCAAGTTAGAGGAATTTGTGCCAAATCTAAAATATTTAAGACATTAGTATAGCTAAGCTCATATTGTAGAGTAAACCCAATAATATCAAAATTTTTAATGGGCTCCTTGGTCTCTAGAGCAAACATGGGTATATTATGCTCCCGCATCTTTTGCTCCATATCAGGCCAAGGCGAAAATACCCTCTCACAATAGGCATCTTCTCTTTCATTGATCATGTGATAAAGAATCTTCATGCCCAGATGAGACATGCCTACTTCATATACATCAGGAAAAGCAAAAGCAAAGCGGATATCCACTTTGTTTGGATCCTTAATCACCATATTATATTCATTACCCATATATCTAACAGGTTTTTCTACCTGACCTAGAAGCCTGTCCAAAAACTCTTTATTCAAAATTGTGCCTCCTTACTTTTTTCTTATAAAGTAACATTATTTTTATTATACATCATCTGCCACGCAGTAATCTTCCAACTTGAATATTTGCACCATAATCCATAATACCATTAACTATTTCAGTTTCATCTAAATAGCCCCATATCCTTAGGCTGTGATCCACTACTTTAATAAAATGATAACGATGAGGAACAAATTTTTTAATTATATCTTTTAAGGGCATATCATATAAAACCACCAATTCTCTGGTAACTAGGGCCCCTTCCTTGGATATGATATCCCTTTTGAAAGTAATATCCCTTACAGCAATATAGGAAGCGGTACGCTTTTCTTTTAAAGCTGAATAGGCTAAAAATCCAGATAGAAGAAAAAAATTAGGATTAAAAACCTTCATATATATAGCATAAAGTCCTGTCATGGCCATAAAAAGAGATAATATAAGTCCACCATAGGCCGCAACTGTAGTAGCCTTTTTCATGCCAATATCTCTAGCTAAGATAGCTCTTAGCACCCTACCTCCATCTAGAGGCAGGGCTGGCAGTAAATTAAATAGAGCAAGCATTAAATTAGCCCTAGCAAAGGTATCATTGTTATTAGGACTTACAATCCCCAAATTTTGAAGGGCTGAATATCCTAACAATAAAACTATATTTATTCCAGGTCCTGCCAATGCAATACATATTTCATTTATGGGATTGAGCTCAAAGACACTTTCTATTCTAACTGCTCCCCCAAAAGGAAGCAGCTCAATTTCAGCCACATTCATTTTCAACGCTTTAGCAACTAGAACATGAGCGGTTTCATGAGCCATAAAGACGAAAAAAATGGTGGCAATTTCAGTTCCTCTACCTAAAAAAATGGCAATAACAATGAGTACCACCAGGGTTATACTAATATTTACATCTACGCCAAAAAGAGAACCTATCTTCATGCTGCTTTACACTTCCTCTTTTTTATTTGCCAGTTTCTATTAGTTTAAGAGGATCCACCGGTTTATTCTTAATCCAAGCTTCAAAGTGCAAAGCATATCCACCAGAAGGCTCTTCCCCCATTGTGCCAATTTTATCTCCTTTGACAACCCTATCTCCTACGCTAATATCTATTTGAGCACAACCTTCATATAGGCTTACAATATCATTACCATGATCTATTTTAATATATTGCCAACCATTTTTATCTTCCCCAATATCTATAACCTTCCCATCAGCTACTGCATAGATATTATTTTTAGTACCCACAATATCTATACCGTTGCTACCCGATCCAAACTGCCCAACAACTTTTCCTTCAGCAGGAATGGCAAAAAAAGGTGTTATCTCCTGAGTTTGACTAAGGTTTTGTCCAAACACGGCTATAGAATCGGGTATATAGTTAGCTACAAACTTAAGCTTCCCCAGGGTTTCATCCATGTCCATATCCTCAGTTATGCTGTCTCTAATATACCCCACCACACTTTGGGTAAACTCAGTATCGATACTCTTTAATATAACCACCAGAATAATGATTATAGCAGCTACCAGCATCTTGCGCAAAAGAGATGCAGTTTTGTCAATCTCTTCATTTCTTCCACTACTCCTTGCCCTGTATCCAGACGTTCGCTGCCTGACACGAGGCATAGGTAAATCCAAGGGTAATTTATCTGGGCTTCGTTTCTGCATCTTATACTACCCTCCCCACAACTAGAAGTTTCACTTCTATAACTAATATATTGTCAGGGGATGGGTATTATTCCCTAAAACAATTCTTGGTTATCTTCTGGTGGATTAACTATCAGTCTCCAGTCCAGATCTCCTCTTTCCAGTGCCTTAATCATTACTTCGGCTGTAGCCATATTAGTGGCAAGAGGTATGTTGTGTACATCACACAACCTAAGTAGAGCATTCACATCAGGCTCATGGGGTTGTGCTGTTAAGGGATCTCTTAAAAAGATTACTAGATCCATACGGTTATATGCAACTATAGAACCAATCTGCTGATCCCCACCCAAAGGACCAGATAGAAAACGATGTACATCCATTCCAGTAGCCTCAGCCACCAATCTGCCGGTAGTTCCTGTAGCAAATAATCTATGTTTTTGTAAAATTGATTGGTAAGCTATACAAAAAGTTACCATATCTTCCTTCTTTTTATCATGAGCAATTAGTGCAATATTCATCTGACTCCCCCTAAAATTTTATTTTCTGTCTTCTCATGCCTACATTCAATATTAATCCAAGGGCTATCATATTGATCCACATAAAACTTCCACCATAACTTAAAAAGGGTAATGGAATACCAGTTATAGGCATTATACCCATAGTCATACCAATATTTTCAATTATATGGGCCATTTGCATAGCCACTACTCCAATGACAATAAGTTGACCAAATGTGTCCTTGGCTTTCCTTGCTATTTGAATAGAACGAACAATTAGTATGCCATATAATATAATTACAGTTATACCTCCCAAAAACCCTAAGGCTTCTACAATTACTGAATATATAAAGTCCGTATGGGGTTCTGGAAGGAAGTTAAGTTGGCTTAAGGTATTACCAGATAACAAGCTTTTTCCTGTTAAACGCCCGGATCCAATGGCCATTACAGATTGAATAACATTATATCCGTCTCCTGTTGGATCAAGCCCGGGATTTATAAAAACTAATATTCGCATTTTCTGGTAGTCATTCAAGAAATTAAACCACATTACAGGCGCTACTATAGCTCCTACTCCCAAAAATCCAAAAATCAATTTATAGCTCATCCCCATGACAAATAGCATAGCCAACAAGATGACTATAAGCACCATAGACGTTCCAAGGTCATTTTGTATAACAAAAAATATGGGTAGAGCAAATCGAGCTATAACAGGTAAAAAGTCCTTAAAGCTTTTTTCCTTTTCTTCATTCTTGGATAGAGTTTTTGCACCAGTTAATATACAAGCTAATTTAGCAAACTCTGGAGGCTGCATAGTAAAGGGTCCAATAGCTATCCATCTCTGAGCAGTTCCTCTAGCATAGCCCGCTATTTCTACTACAATCAGCAGCACTATTACTATCCAGTAGAGAATGGATGCGTAATCTCCTATAGTGTTATAATCAATACTTATAACTATAGCCAATAAAAATAACCCCGAAAGCAACCAAAAAGTCTGAAGCTTCACATGCCTTAAATTGAAGCTTTTTATAACATCTGCAATGCTATTGCCCCCCTCTGTGGGCAAACGCTTGGCTGCTCCAATGCCAAATATACCTATGGCTACTAATAGTAATACAACAAACAATAGAAAAAAGTCGAAGTTTTTAACTAGTCTTTTATCAAACATTTTACCTCCACTACGGTTTTATTTCCTCAATTGCATTTATTATAACATACCATAAAAGGTAATAATAGTGGAATAGATTGAAAAAATCATATAAAATAGGGCAGAGTTGGTCACTGCCAATTTCTGCCCTTTATAAAGATATATATCTTATGTACCAGCTATTTAACCGGGATTCTTTCCAATCTTTTTCATCTTCTTTATAGGAATATTGGCTATTAAAGCCGAAGTATAGTCACTATCCTTATTTTGGACTCTGGTTATACGAATATCAATTTCATCACTATCAAACTCCATATAATCGGAAATGACTTTCATTATATCGCCCTTTATCATATCTAAAAACTTGGGAGAAACATTAGCCCTATCATGAATCAATACTATTTTTAATCGCTCCTTGGCGATGTTTTTACTCGAACTTTCTTCTTTTCCAAAAAACTTAAAAAAATCAAACAAGCCCTTTCCCCCTAACACATTTTATTTCTTGCCTATACCAAATAGTCGTTTTAGCTTGTCCACCAATGAATTGTCAGTCTCAAAATCCATAATTGGCACCATGGATCCTTCTAACCTTCTTGCTATGTTTCTAAAGGCCTTACTTGCTAAGGAATCATTATCAGCAACAACAGGCTCTCCTTTGTTGGTAGATACCACAATACTTTCATCATCAGGAACAACACCCAAAAGGTCTATACCCAGTATATCAATGGTATCATCAATATTCATCATATCCCCCCGCTTTACCATATCGATGCGCAAACGATTGATAATAAGTTGGGGATAGGGTAAATCATTGGATGCTAATAATCCAATAATTCTATCAGCATCTCTAACGGCAGATACTTCTGGAATTGTAACTACTATTGCTTTATCAGCACCAGCTACGGCATTCTTAAAACCTTGTTCTATACCCGCGGGACAATCTATAAGAACATAGTCAAATTGTTCTTTTAACTCTTTGCATAGATCCTGCATCTGTTTTGGTGAAACTGCAGTTTTATCCCTAGTCTGAGCAGCAGGTAAAAGATACAATCCATCAAATCTTTTATCCCTTACCAGTGCTTGTTTAAGTCTACAAGTACCTTCTGTTACATCTATTAGATCGTAAACAATTCTATTCTCCAAACCTAGTACTACATCAAGATTTCTTAGACCAATATCAGCATCCAAAAGGACAACTTTCTTCCCTTCCATGGCCAGAGCCGCACCAATATTGGCTGTGGTGGTAGTCTTACCTACACCTCCCTTTCCAGATGTAATAACGTACACTTCTCCCATTTTCGTTCCCCCTCCTGTTACAAGTAAGTAGCAACATGCTAATATTTTATCTTGCCTGGTATATAAGGTTCGATAAATAAATTATCTCCCTTAATATAGGCAATTTCCGGATAATCAGGTTTTTCTACCTCATCCTCCGGTGATCGGGTGATAATATTGCCAATGCGAAGTTGAGTTGGCTGCAGCCGCAAAGCTATCACTACCGAATCCATATCTCCATTAACGCCTGCATGGGCCATACCCCTTAAGTTACCTAACACTATGATATTGCCAGCAGCTACTATTTCAGCACCAGGATTGACATCTCCCATGACAATTATATTTCCCTGATAATCAATCCTCTGGCCATTGCGAACAGTTCCTTTATAAAACTTTGTCATCCCCTCGTCTGTTCCGCTAACTAATTTTTCCTTTTTTTCCTCTTCTTTTTCAACAGGATTATAGAAATCTACTTTACCTATATTTATCAGTTGGGCAACAAAATCCCTAAGGTCCTGTTTTTCCTTATCCTGAAAGTCTCTGCCGGTAAAAACTAGGTTCACATAAGTGTCTTGGAAAAAATTTTTGCTTGTAACCAATTTTTCCTTTAATTTTTCCTTTAAAACATCTAGATCCATATGGGGATCGATATGAACCTGCAGCCCCCCTAATATTCCCTTGAAGAAAATGCTATTTTCCTTCATGGCATTAGCTCCTTCATGTTGAGTTTTATCACTATGACTATATTCGTCAAAATTCCAAAAAACCCTCTAAATTCCTTACATATAAATTTGTCCTCATTGCTGAAGCTCATATGGCTGCGGTACCTCATTTGCCCGTCTTTGCTCTTTTAGCCTGTAATACTCTTCTATAATTCTTCTAGCGATAGGAGCTGCATTACCCGACGTACGTCCCTTAGGCACTGCCACAACCACTGCGATTTCAGGGTTTTCGTAAGGAGTAACCGCCACAAACCAAGCATTATTGTTAATTTCATTATTATCTATCTGTGCAGTACCAGTTTTACCGGCTAATGTAATGCTAGAGTCCATATCCCTAAAATGAGAGACTGCAGTACCGCCTCCGTCATACTCCCCTCTACTAGAGTTTGGATCATTGACTACCTTCCACATACCCTCTAGAGTAGCATCCAAATGCTCTTGATTTAAATCCAAATCTCTAATAACCTTGGGCTGTGTTTCTTTTATAAGCTGTCCATCAGATCCAACGATTCCCTTTAATACACGGGTTTGCAAAACCTTCCCCCCGTTAGCTATGGCTGCTATATACCTTGCCATGGATAAGGGACTAACAGCTACATCCCCCTGCCCTATTCCCGCCATTATGGTAAAGGAAGGATTCCATCTCTTATAGGGAACTAGTACCTCACTTCTTATTTCAGAAGCAACTTTGCTAACATCGTTTGTATATCCCGCATTTTCCAGTAATTCCGCAATGGCCAGCACTTCCTTTAAACCAGCCTCCATTGAACGATCTTCTGACAGGGGATAATCTATTAATTTGTCTATTAATTCTTCTTGTTTATCAGTTAGGTCATTTATTCCTAGATCTTCTTTAAGATAACCGTATTTCTTCATAATTCTAATTATATGATTTTTCATATTGCGCCTGTTAGCTCTAAACCTGGTCTCCTCACTGGGAATAATGTTCTTATCCGCTTCAGGATCCAAAATCTCTATACCGGTCTCACCATTTAAACCAAAGAGTTTGGACCATTTGTTTATTTTTTCTACGCCTAGCCTATCAGCAACTTCATAGAAATAATAGTTGCAGGAATGCTTTAATGCATCAACATAGTTTTCCCAACCATGTCCCCGTGAGGACCAGCATCTAGGTCCATCTTTATCATACTTGGTATATCTAACAGAATCATAGATCCTTTCATTTAAGGTTACAGCGCCTTCTTCTAAACCTGCTATACCTATAAGCATCTTATATACAGACCCAGGCATAATATTGCCCTGAAAAGCTAGAGAAAACTGTTCTCCTTCTTTAGTTGGACTATTAGGATCAAAGGATGGATAGCTTACTAAGGCTAATATCTCCCCTGTATCAACGTCCAATACAACTGCTGCTCCTGTTTCCGCATTTGGGGCAATATTATCTCCATCATAAGGGGGCAGGCCTTCTCTCATCTTTTCTATTTCTTCCTTTAGGATATTATTGATAGACATTTGGAGCTGACTGTCTATAGTCAGCACTACATCGTCTCCGTTTTGAGGAGGGATCTCTTCCAAAACCCTAACGATCTTTCCAAAGGAATCCTTTTCAGCTATAAGCTTGCCCTGCTTTTCCTTTTTGCTGCCAGTTAGCCATTGCTCTGCGTAGGCTTCTACTCCTTTTTGCCCTATCTTATCGGTGGATATATCATAACCCTGTTCTATATATTCATCCATCTGACTTTTGCTAATACTACCTAAATATCCAACTATCTGAGACATAGCCTCACCCATGGGATAATAACGCCCACTGTCCACAAGTGTCTGTACTCCCGGTATTTCAGAGGCAAAGGTTTCCAGCTGAACTACTGTTTCATCACTAACATCCTGAGCTATAGGAATTGGCTCATATTGAGTATATCTTTTCATATATATATTCAAGCGAACAGATATGATGCCCAGAGCCATTTCATCATCTATTTCATTGCTTATTTTATAGCGTTCCTTGCGCAAGTACTCCACCATATCCTCTGCGCTTAGCTTATCCTCAACTCCAATATCCTGGCTCCAGCGTTCGTACTTCCTTTCCTGGACCTCTTGATCCTCATCCTCCCATATATAGTAATATTGCCCACTCTGTGAATCAATTTCTATAGGTATAGTATTTATTAATTTGTCCTGATCTCCATTGCGGTATATAATCTCTAACATCCGTAGTATTACATTATTTAATTCTTCGTGATCTGAAGGCAATTGTTGCCTATCAAGTTGTACTGAGTATATTTGACGGTTGGTAGCCACAGGGATACCGTATCTATCCACGATAATTCCTCTCGTTCCCTTTAGCTTAAGCTCTACCCTTTGCTTCTTTAGGGATTCAGCATATAATTCGTCTCCCTTTGCTACCGTTAGATAGGCTAGTTGTCCAGCTAATATGGATAAACAAATTATACATATAATGGCAAATTGTATGTTTCTTTCTTTTAATTTCTTCAGCATGTTTTCTCCCTTACCTAGTTGTAATACCTTGGCTTTAAATTTTGTATTTACTTAAATATTTTATCATGATTTAAATATATAAAAAAGAGGACTAATATACTAAATTAAAAAAGAATAGAACATGTCTATTCTTAACTATACACTCATTTAGTTTTAGGAAAATTTCTTTTTTTCCTCATAAATTTGTAGCTGTATAACTTCACAATACTGCTAAATATAAAGGGCATTAACACAATAGTGTATATGGTTTCGATAACAAAGGCCTGAAAAAAAACCTGATCTTGAGGCATACCAGATTGTGCAAAAAAATTATATAAAAGCATTATTATTTGCTTTACTATATTAGCTGGAATGACCACTAAAATAGGCATGAAAATCTTGTCCACGTA
>JAAYKZ010000115.1 GCA_012522165.1 Clostridiales bacterium | reverse complement strand
TTTCTTCTATTTTGGCAGGGTCAATATTATATGTATTTATGTCTACATCAACAAAAACTGGAGTAGCTCCTACAAAAGATATACTTTCTGCAGTAGCAAAAAAAGTAAAAGGCGTTGTAATTACTTCGTCTCCTTCCTCAATTCCCAAAGCTTTTAGAGCAATTACTAATGCATCCGTACCATTTCCAACAGATATACTATGTTTAATGCCAAGATATTCGCTAATTTCTTTTTCAAATTCTTTAACATTTTCACCCATTATATATTGGGCAGAAGAAAGAACCTCTAACACTTTTTTATCTGCTTCTTCTTTTATCGTGGCATATTGTTTTTTTAGATTCATTAATGGTATTTGCAAGATTAACACTTCCTTTTCTTAGTCTTCTAACAATACTTTTTCTAACTTATCGGTTAAGATTTTGAAATCAAAGTCCCGTGCTGCCTCAAATGCATTTTTACAATAAATATTGTATTCTTCCTTTGGCATATTATAAAACTTTAGTATACCTTCTGCTAAAGCTTCTGCTGAACCGCCCTTCACTGTGATACCACACCTATATTTTTCTAACATGTCATATCCGCATTCTACATTTGAAACTATAGGTCGTCCTGATGCAAAGTAATCAAACATTTTATTTGGACTTAATCCATATTTGAATAGATTTGGTAAATGTTCTAAGCAAAGTACGTTTAAGTCTCCTTTTGAAAGGATATAAGGAATATATTTCTTGTCAACTCTTCCTTTAAAAATTACATTTTTGATATTATTATCTAGTACATAATTTTGTAGGTTGTCTTTTTCCGGACCATCGCCATAAATATAAAATTTAATATCCGTAATCCCCTTATCTATGAATATTCTAGCAACATCAACTATCCTATATAATGCATTTGCTTTTCCTATTGCACCTGTAAATAGAACCTTAAAAATACCGCTATCATCTAATTGCCTATCTTCCAAAATATATGTGACTTTATTATGATTAAATTCTTCTAAATCAATACCATTATTTATATACCTTACTTTAGATGTATCTAATCCTATACTTTCAACATAATCCTTCCCACCTGGAAAAGTAAAAATTAGCTTATCAGCCTTTTTATATATAAACCTTTCTATTTTATAAAGTATCTTTGCAGGTATGCTATTTTTGCTTACTCTCCCCATGGCCACAAGCGTTTCTGGCCATAAGTCTCTAGTTTCTGCTATAAATTTCGCATTGTAACGCTTTGCAAGTCTATATCCTGCAAGCCATGTTAAAGGATGAACTGATGATGAATATATTATATCGGGTTTTTCATCATCAAAATATTTAGTAACCGACAAAAGACCTTGTGCGTAGTCTACCATATTTAATAGTCGTTGCTTTCCATTTCCAACGTAATTCCTTGCTCTTACAATAACGAATGGGATATTATTAGCTTCTCGATAGGTGTACTTTTTTGAAGAATCAGTAATCAAATTTTGATTAGTATTGTGCACAGTGCTTGCTCTAAAAACTTTGACACTATATCCTCGTTTAATGAGGTTTTCTGCATATTTATAGTGTCGTCCACCGTTCATACTTGCGTAATGATTTAAAATCCATATAGTTTTCATGTGTATTCTTCCTATCCTCAGTGGAATTTCTAGTATAAATATTAAAACACCCTGTTAACTATATCTATAACCCTTGCCTGCTCTTCTTCGGTTATTGCTGAGCCTGAAGGAATACAAACACCCCTCGCAAAGATGCTCTCTGATATGCTT
>JAAYKZ010000114.1 GCA_012522165.1 Clostridiales bacterium | reverse complement strand
CAATTATGTTGAGCCATAGTGAGACCTCCCTGTATGTTTAGGGTTTTGGATATCTATATCATACAGGATTTCTCACTATGGTTCTACTATTTTTTAGGTGTTGCATTTAATTTTACAATGAACCAAATTATTCTTTTTTATATTTATATATACTAACAATTATATTAGAAAAGGAAAGCTTATCTTACTATAAGCTTTCCCTCCATCATTAAAGATTATTTTAATTGGCCATCATTTAATATCCATTTGAGAACATTAAAGGCAGTATCTTGATTCTTACTGTAGACCATTATACCTGCAACCTTACCAGAGACATCATAACCAGAATTTTCAAATAACTTAATTCCATCCAGAGGTATTCCGTAATAATGCTCTTCAGTTATTTCAGTTTCTCCCTCCGAATAGGTGGCCTTGTGCTTTTCAAGTTTACCATGATTAATTAAGTCCTTATTTTCATTAATAAAATCATCTAAAGGAACAAATGCACCTTGAACCGCAAAATTTTCAAATTCGTCCTTGCTAAAAATGTATATGTCTCCTGTCTGGCTACCGAACATGACCAAGAGTTTTTGTCTACCCATATAATCCATTTCCATATCTCCACCTAAAGGAATATTGATAACATTGACTTCCATCAAATGAGGGAAATCTCCCAAAATATCATTGGACATGTTCTCCATAAATTCGCCTAATACATAATCTCCAACAAGAAATATTTCTAATTTCTTGTCTGCAGGTGTTTTTGGGCTTGTAATTGTAGTAATCATATTCCATAAGAAAATTGTAATAAGGATTCCAGCTAAATACTTCCACCAATCATACTGAATATGGTTTCGTACTCGTTCTCTACTTAATTTAACTCGATACATTATACCCCACCTTTGCATTGAAACCTGTAAACTAAAATGCCATAATACAATAAAATTAACATTCAATATAATTTATATCCATGTTGGCTTATTATCACAATTATAGAACAAATCCAAATAACACACAAGTAGCCGGGCTTTTCCCGGCTACATAATTTACACTTTATTCATATTTTATTAATCTCTTGGTTTCATAGTTGGGAATAGAATAACATCACGAATGGAGTATGAATCAGTCAATAGCATAATAAGGCGATCTATACCTATACCCAATCCACCTGTAGGTGGCATTCCTATCTCCAATGCATTTACAAAATCTTCGTCCATCATATGAGCTTCTTCATCTCCAGCAGCTCTCTGTTTAGCCTGTTCAATAAATCTCTCTTTCTGGTCTATCGGATCATTTAACTCACTAAATGCATTAGCTAGTTCACGTCCCGTTATAAAAAGTTCAAATCTATATGTGAGACGTGGATCCTCATCCATTCTTTTTGCCAAAGGTGAGATTTCAACAGGATAATTAATGATAAAGGTAGGTTGAATCAATTTGTCCTCTACCTTTTCTTCAAAAGCTATATTTAGAGCTTCACCCCAAGTAACAGGTTTATCCATATCTATACCGATTTCTTTTAAAGCTTTAACCGCTTCCTCTGTTTCTGTAAAGGAATCGAAATCGATACCTGTATATTTCTTAACTGCTTCTACCATTGTCATACGATTCCAAGGCGGTGTTAAATCTACAGGCTGTCCTTGATATTCAATTTGTGTGGTACCCAACACATCCTTTGCTACGGTTGCTATCATATCCTCAGTCAAATCCATCATATCTTCGTAGTCTGCATAAGCCTGGTAGAGCTCAATGGTAGTAAACTCCGGATTATGTTTTATGGACATTCCCTCATTTCGGAAAATACGTCCCATCTCATATACCTTATCAAAACCACCTATTATAAGTCTCTTTAGATGTAATTCAGTAGCAATACGCAAATACATATCCATATTAAGGGTATTATGATGAGTAATAAAAGGTCTAGCTGATGCGCCGCCAGCCGTATTGTGTAAAATAGGAGTATCTACCTCTAAAAATCCTCTGGTATCCAAATAATTACGAATCCCTTGTATTACTTTTGATCGAATAATAAAAGCTTTTTTGACATCAGGGTTAACTATCAAATCCACATGTCTATGTCTATATCGAAGGTCCGTATCTTTTAGCACATGCCATTTTTCTGGCAAAGGTTGTAAGGACTTGGATAGAAGAGTAATCTCCTTAGTTTTTACAGAAATTTCTCCCTTTTTAGTTCTAAAAACAATTCCTTTTACGCCTATGATATCACCTATATCCATAGCCTTAAATTCGTCATAGGCTTCTTTTCCTAATTCATTTATTTGTACAAAAATTTGAATTTGCCCTTCGCTATCCAAGATATGAGCAAAGCTAGCCTTACCCATTACCCTTTTTGTCATAATACGTCCTGCTATAACTACCTCTTGATTTTCAAGAGACTCAAATTCATTGAGTATAGTAATAGATTTATGAGTAGGGTTAAACTTTGTTATTTTAAAAGGATCTTTGCCTGCCTCTCGCAACTTAGCAAGCTTTTCCCTTCTAACCCTTAGAATTTCATTTAAGTTCTCTTCCATAATACCTTCGTCTCTAGTTTCACTCATTTTATCCTTACCTTTCTCAATTTATACTGATAATCAAATATTATAATAAATAATTCCAAGGCTATTATATAATAACTTATTTGTTTATCTCAAGTATTTTAAATTTAATAACCCCATCAGGTACGTTTACATCTACAATATCACCTATTTGGTTGCCGATCAAAGCCTTGCCTACAGGAGATTCATTGGAGATCTTATTTTGTCCCGGATCAGCCTCCGCAGAGCCTACAATAGTGTACTCTAACACCTCATCAAACTCTATATCCAATATTTTCACAGTAGAGCCAATACTAACTCGGTCGGTAGTAATGTCCTCATCATCAATAACCCGGACATTTCTAAGCATATTTTCCAAAGCCATGATTCGACCTTCTATAAAAGCTTGTTCATTTTTTGCCTCATCATACTCTGAATTTTCACTTAGCTCACCAAAGGCTATAGCCTGTTTTATT
>JAAYKZ010000113.1 GCA_012522165.1 Clostridiales bacterium | reverse complement strand
CCTATGCACAGAGTATTCGTGACCATGAAAAAGCCTTAATTCCCAATCTATTTTTCCTACCCATGTAACCTTATCGTTAATTCTAAAGCTCACAACAGTACCTCATAGTGTTTTTATTTAGTATATACTACCATATTATTATTATCCATACTAGTATAAATTTATAGCTCGGCCAATGCTTTTAGATTTTCCACATTGTTTATTTTTATGGAAGAGCGATGAAAGTCAATGAGGCCTTCGTCGCGCATTCTGCACATTTCCCTAGATAGAGATGGTCTGGGAATGTTTAAGAAATCTGCTAGTTCAGTTCGGTTTAAAGGTAAAGTAAAGTTATTTTTCCCTTTATGCTTATATTGTTCCAATAAATAATGAATAATCTTCCCCCTTATGCTTCTTATGGACAAATATTCCACCTTTCTATTGAGAATTAGAGCTTTATTTGATATTATATTAAGCATGTTCATAATCAAAAGTTGATGACTAACACACAACTTTTCACATTGGGATATAATTGCTTTAGGAGAGATAAATAGAACGATACAGGATTTTTGGGCAATTACACTAGAGGGCCATTTTGATTTGCCTGAAAAAGCCGCCATTTCTCCAAATAGCTCTCCAGGTTTAATCATAGAAATAATTACACGATTACCAGCTGCATTTTCCTTGACAATCATAGCTTCGCCAGATAAGACCAGACCTATTTCTTTAAAGTCATCACCAGCTAATGCTATAAATTCATCTTTATTATACTTTACTATTCTAGGCCTTATACATTGTAGAATTATGTTTAATTGCTCTTCCTCTATGCCTTGAAATAGAGCACTTTTAATAATTATTTGCAGCCACTTTTTATACAAGATGTAACCTCCTATCATAGTAACAATTGTTACCGATTAATTGGATTTTACTATAATATAATAAAACTGTCAATGTAATTGAGTTAGAAAATTTAAGGGGGAATATTCAATGGCTATTAAAGTAATGAGAATTGATGAAGAAAAATGTATAGGATGTGGACTCTGTGCCAATGTATGTCAGCAAAGTGCAATTGAGATAATTGACGGAAAAGCAAGATTGATAAGTGATTCCATTTGCGATGGATTAGGAAACTGTCTTCCTGAATGTCCAACGGGAGCAATAACCTTAGTAGATCGAGAGGATCAAGAAACTAAGCCTCAAAATTTTGCTTGCGGATGTCCTGGTACTAATGTAACTACAATAAAAAGAAATAATAATAGGAATGAAAATACTACAGAGTTTCAAGCACCAATAGAATCACATCTAAACCAATGGCCTTGCCAAATTCAATTAGTGCCGGTTAATGCACCATATTTTGAAAATGCAAAGTTGTTAGTGGCTGCTGATTGTACTGCCTTTGCCTATGCTAATATTCATAGGAATTATATGAAGGACAAAATAACAATAATTGGTTGTCCAAAGCTAGATAATGTGGATTATGCTGCAAAGCTAACCCAAATACTCAAGGACAATAATATAAATAGTGTTACCGTTCTACGTATGTCAGTACCTTGTTGTGGTGGGCTTGTTTATGCAGTTCAGAAAGCGTTAATGGATAGCAACAAAATGATTCCATGGCAAGTGGTAACCATAGGAACTGATGGCAGTATAATAGAACAATAAACATAAAAAATAATGACAAGCCGGTATCTACAAGAATACTATGTTTATACCGGCTTTTATAGTTTTGAAAGTACTATGGCTCTATGCTGCTTTGAAGTTATATATTGGTTTGATGATTTCCAATATTTCAGCAGTATCCTGAATACTATCTATTATTTCATTTATAGGTTTGTATGCCATTGGCGCTTCATCAATAGTTGACCTATTTACTGATGTTGTATATATACCTTTCATAGATTTTTTAAATTCTTCAAGGCTAACTTGCCTTTTCGCTTCTCTCCTGCTCATTACCCTGCCTGCCCCATGGGGTGCTGAATAATTCCAATCCTTATTCCCTTTACCTATGCATATTAGACTTCCATCCCTCATGTTGATGGGAATTAATATTTTTTGGTCTTTTTTCGCGGAGATAGCACCTTTCCTAAGTATCATATCGTCTAGGTCTATATAATTATGAATAGTGGTAAACTGCTCTTCAATATCAATTTCCATTCTATTGATAATTTCATCAACTATAGCTTTACGATTTAAAACGGCATATTTTTGAACTATGGCCATATCATTTAAATAATCATTAAAATCCTGTCCTTCCAAATATGCTAAATATTTCTTTATAATTATCGATTTGCTTTTTAACTTTTCATAGGCTAGATTTTGATAATATTCAGCTACCTGTTTTCCTAAATGTCTACTTCCAGAATGTATATTTAAATAAAGTTCACCCTTTTTATTTTGGTTTGCTTCAATAAAATGATTGCCCCCTCCCAAAGTCCCAATGCTAAGACGAGCTCTATTTAAATCTATGTAATTTTTACACACTAATTTATTAAATGGAATATTTTGCGTATACTCATGCTCGCTTTTTCTTATATTAAATCCAGAAGGAATATACTTATATATAATTCTGTCTAGCTTCTCTAAATCTAAATTTTTATTTTTTAGCTTAATAGTCTCAATTCCACAGCCTATATCCACTCCAACTAGGTTAGGAACTATTTTATCCTGTATAGTCATGGTTGTCCCTATAGTACAGCCCAATCCCTCATGTACATCGGGCATAACCCTTATAATACTTCCACTGATAAATTCTTGATCACACAACTCACGTATCTGATCAATAGCGCCCTTTTCAATGTTATGGGTAAAAACTATAGCAGTGTTATATTTGCCTTTAATCTCCACCACTTTCAACACACTCCTTTCCAATAGATTCAATATAAACCAATGATTATAACAACCATAATCTTTGGATCAAAAAACCAGGCAAAATCACTTTATATATGATAGTGCTAGGTTTTATGGTAATATACTGTTAGCAATTTTATAACCAATTATTCTGTAGCAAAGTTATCAAAATAACCTT
>JAAYKZ010000112.1 GCA_012522165.1 Clostridiales bacterium | reverse complement strand
GTGTACCATATTCATGGATGGATGGGCAACGAATCTTCCGAGATATGGCCACTGGAATTGGATTCCTTAAATATTCATAATAAGTATAGAAAATGCGAGGGGATAGGCCACGACTTGGAAATAATATTATAGCATTTATATTGCCAGGTAGCAGATGTTTGTAGTGAACAGGACATGGTTCGTAAAATGACCCACAGACATCAATTCCATCAACTCGTTCTACGTTGAGATGGTTGTTCTTCTGTCCCACAATAACTCCAGATGATTTTATCCGTGTAAAAATAGAAATAGACAGAGGATGCCATGACAATATACATCGCATCAACTGCCAGGAGTCTTCCTAGCATTCCAGTTGCAGAATTATTGATCTTGCTTGAGGAACCGGATTGGAGCAGGACGAATACTTTTTATTGAATCCAACAGCAAAGGTAACCGGAATCGATTTGGCTCCCGGTATGCTTAATAGATTGCGTAAAAAACACTCTGATAAAGACTTGAACCTAATTCTTGGCTTATTTTTGATGTTCCATTTGGAACTGAGAAATTCGATGTACTGTATCGGTCGAGGTCTTGTATCATTTTGCGGCTGATGAAAAATACCTCTATATGAAAAGCTGCATAAATCTTTAATAACTAATGGCTACTTTGTTCTGACAGATTATTTTGCTCTATCTGTATAGATAATGTCTTGATGGCTTAAAAAAGAATAAACATTTAACATTGAGGTTTATATGCAATTTTTTAAATGATAAAATGGTACAATAATAGTATAATATTATATATGAAAAAGCTATTCCGAGATCGGGAATATGAGGTGTATAATATGATATATAGACTTCCGAATGTAAATGATAAAGATATGCTTCATGAATATATTCAAGAACATTACGACAATGGAGAAACAAGCATCAGTGCGAGTTTAGAACTTGCGACTTCTGAGTATGGTGAATGGGTTGAGAAGATACATAGAAATGCTTTGGTCGGCGATGAGATATGGGGTAAATCATTGTTATACCTTTGCATTGATGAGGGTAAATTAATTGGTTTATTAAACATTCGATATGAGCTACCTAAGTATCTTGCTGAAAAATACGGTCATATAGGTTATGGAGTGAGGCCATCTGAGAGGAAAAAAGGTTATGCAACTACAATGCTTAGGCATGCCTTATCAGTATGCAAAGAAAAAGGAATAACTCAGGTTATTCTTGGGTGTTATAAAGATAACCTGGCCTCGGCAGCAACAATTAAAAAGAATGGTGGAGTTCTTATTGCTGAAACCAAGAATGAGGGCAAAGTCAGCCAATATTATATAGTCAAACTTTAGAGCAAAATAAGTTTATTATGCATTGATAAGCAAAAGCGCTTTTTCAAGAGATGCTTATGGACATGGACTCGAAAACAAGAACAATGAAACGGTGCAAATATTGGACAATTTAATAAAAGACTTTTATTGCTATTACAGGTTTGAAAAATGAGGTGAATAGAACTCGAGGATTTAGACAGGAGAACCATCCCCTTGTCTAGAGAAAGGATGACAT
>JAAYKZ010000111.1 GCA_012522165.1 Clostridiales bacterium | reverse complement strand
TAGTAATGGATACTCTTTGGTAAGGAAGCTTTTTTTCGGAATCAACGATTATAAGGTGGAGCATAAATTCCCTGAATTGGATTGCCTTCTTGGTGAAGAATTGCTAAAGCCTACAAAGATATATGTAAAAACTATATTGAACCTTGTAGAAAAATATAGTATCAAAGGGATTGCCCATATCACCGGCGGAGGATTCATCGAGAATATACCTAGGACCATACCTAAGGGATTAAAGGCCAGAGTAGAGCTGGGAAGCTGGGATGTACTGCCTATTTTTAGGCTTATGAGAGATTTAGGCAAAATCCATGATGATGTACTATACAATACATTTAATATGGGAATAGGTCTTGTAATAATAGCAGATAAATCAGATGTAGATGGCATTATGGAGAGTTTAAAAAACATGGGTGAGAAAGCATACATAATAGGTGATGTTGTAGCCGATGAGGGAGGAATAGAGCTTTGCCAAAAGTAAAGATCGGAGTTTTGATATCTGGCAGCGGTACTAATTTGCAGGCTTTGATAGATAATATTGAGAAAGGTTTAATCAATGGTGAGATATCTATAGTTATATCCGATAAGAAGGATGCCTTTGGAATCCAAAGAGCAAAAAAACATGGTATAAATGCCGTAGAAATAGATAAAAAGAATTTTGCTGATAAAAATATCTTTATGAAAGCTATAATGGATGAACTGGAAAAGCATCATGTGGAATTAGTAGTATTGGCAGGTTTTTTGAGCATATTATCCGAGGATTTTATAGAGAAATTCAGAAATAGGATAATTAACATTCATCCATCTTTAATACCAGCATTTTGCGGCAAAGGCTATTATGGGCAAAGAGTACATAAAGCAGCGTTAGATTATGGGGTTAAGGTTTCCGGAGCTACGGTTCATTTTGTAGATGAGGGAGCTGATACAGGTCCAATAATACTTCAGGAAGCCGTAAAGGTGGAAGATGATGATACACCTGAATCTCTTGCAGCAAGGATCTTAAAAGTAGAGCATAAGCTATTGCCCCAAGCAGTGAAACTATACTGCGAAGGCAGACTCACTATAGAGGGAAGAAAAGTTATTATTAGAACTCAGAATGATTGAGCTAAGAGCTATGAATATTTGAACTATGTGCTATGAGCTAAGAACTAAGAACTATGTGCTATGAGCTAAGAACTAAGAACTATGTGCTATGAGCTAAGAACTATGAGATATTAGAAGTTAGAGCTCAGAGTTTGGGTATTCCTTTTCCGTACTGATGCGTGTTTCGTAATGCACGAAATATAATAATTTTTAGTGTTTTTGGTGTGTTTAGTGGTTTCATATAATTAGTGTTTTCAGTGGTTACAAAAAATAAGAAGGGTGATGGTTTTGGTTAAGAGAGCAATTATAAGTGTTTCGGATAAGACAGGCATAATAGAATTTGCTAAAGAGTTAAGTGACATGGGAGTTGAGATAATATCAACCGGAGGTACTGCAAAGACATTGATCGATGCAGGCATAAAGGTAGTATCTATATC
>JAAYKZ010000110.1 GCA_012522165.1 Clostridiales bacterium | reverse complement strand
GGATATAATGTATCTGGAGGTCTTCATGGAGTTGGAGTAGCTGTAGTTAATGCTCTATCTGAATGGTTAGTAGTAGAGGTTAGAAGGGATGGACATATATATACCCAGCGATATGAGAGAGGTGTTACCCAAACTAATCTAGAGATAATAGGGGATACAGATGAAACTGGTACTACTATCACCTTTAAACCAGATCATTTGATTTTTGATGATCTAAATTTTTCCTTTGATACTTTAAAGAACAGGTTAAGAGAGTTGGCATTTTTAAATGCCGGGGTTAGGATAACATTAAAAGATGAAAGGAACGGACAGCAAGAGGATTTTCATTATGAAGGCGGGATAGTGTCCTTTGTAGAATATCTAAATAAGAGTAGAACAACTCTTCACAGTCCCCCTATATATATTTCAGGGGAAAAAGAGACTGCTTCAGTGGAGGTAGCTCTTCAGTATAATGACTCTTATAATGAAAATGTCTACTCCTTTGCTAATAATATAGATACCTACGAAGGGGGAACCCACCTTAGTGGGTTTAGAGCGGCTGTAACCAGGGTGATAAACGAATATGGTAGAAAGTATAACTATATAAAACCCAATGATAGCAATCTATCTGGAGATGATACCAGGGAAGGTCTTACAGCCATTGTTAGTGTAAAACTAACTGAACCACAATTTGAAGGTCAAACCAAGACAAAGCTTGGAAACAGTGAAATAAGAGGATTTGTTGAAAGTATAGTATCTCAAGGCTTATCTGACTTTTTGGAGGAGAATCCAAGCGTAGGCAAGGTAATACTTGAAAAGGCTTTAACTGCATATAGGGCTAGAGAGGCAGCCAAAAAAGCAAGAGAGTTAACTAGGAGAAAAAGTGTCCTGGAAAATACAGCACTACCTGGTAAATTGGCTGATTGTACTGAAAGAGATCCTGCCCTAAGTGAAATTTTTATTGTAGAGGGAGATTCGGCCGGTGGCTCTGCAAAACAGGGAAGGGATAGGCACTATCAAGCTATACTGCCTTTAAGGGGAAAAATACTAAATGTTGAGAAGGCCAGGCTTGATAGAATACTGTCTAATGAAGAAATAAGAGCCATGATAACAGCTTTTGGTACCGGTATAGGCGAAGATTTTGATATTTCAAAACTTAGATATCACAAGATCATAATAATGACTGACGCTGACGTGGATGGCAGTCATATTAGAACTCTGCTACTTACTTTCTTTTTTAGATTTATGAGACCCTTAATAGAGAAAGGCCATGTATATATTGCCCAGCCTCCTCTCTATCTGGTTAAGAAAAATCGAAAGGAATATTATTGCTATAGCGATCAAGAACTTGATGAGCTTTTAAATGAGATTGGCAGAGAAGGAATAGAGGTTCAGAGGTATAAGGGACTTGGAGAAATGAACGCTGAACAGCTGGCTGATACTACTATGGATCCTGATAAAAGGACTCTTTTAAAGGTTACCATGGAGGATGCCAGACGAGCAGATGAGATATTTACCATTTTGATGGGAGATAAGGTTGAACCACGTCGTGAATTTATTGCAGCGAATGCAAGATTGATTACTAATCTAGATGTGTAAGGAATGAATGATAATCAATGGATCCACTCCATAGTAAGATTATAGATGTAACAATAGAAGATGAAATGCAAAAATCCTTTATTGATTATGCTATGAGCGTAATCGTAAGCCGTGCTATTCCTGATGTAAGGGACGGCTTAAAGCCAGTTCATAGAAGAATTTTATATTCAATGTATGAGCTGGGGCTTACACCTGATAAGGGATTTAGAAAATCTGCCAGAATTGTAGGAGATGTACTAGGTAAGTATCATCCCCATGGTGATTCTTCAGTATACGATGCCATGGTAAGGGTGGCGCAGGACTTTTCAACCAGATATTTGCTGGTAGAGGGCCATGGTAACTTTGGCTCTATAGACGGGGATTCCCCTGCTGCTATGAGATATACTGAAGCCAGGATGGCCCGTATTGCCACCGAGCTATTGGCTGATATTAACAAAGATACCGTTGATTTTGCGCCTAACTTTGATGAAACCCTCAAAGAACCACAGGTTTTACCTGCCAGGTTCCCTAATTTACTAGTAAATGGTTCATCGGGTATTGCGGTGGGGATGGCCACCAATATACCTCCCCATAATCTGGGAGAGGTAATAGATGGGGTTGTTGCCCTTATTGATAATCCAGATATCTCTATCGAAGGACTTATGAATTACATAAAAGGTCCAGACTTTCCTACGGGAGGAATAATACTGGGTAGGGAAGGTATT
>JAAYKZ010000109.1 GCA_012522165.1 Clostridiales bacterium | reverse complement strand
GAACTTCCCCGTCTACAATTTTACGAAAATTGTCCTCTATAAGAAGCTACTATAAGTTTTTGGTACAGAAAAATAAGATTTTTCAAGATCCCACTGAGTATTTGGAAGGCCCGAAAAACCAAAGAAAACCACCTAGTATTTTAACTATAAATGAAATAAACAAGTTGATGGACCAGCCCCAGGGAGATAATCCAAAAGCTATTAGGGACAAGGCCATGTTGGAGCTCCTTTATGGGACAGGTATTAAGGTATCTGAACTAATAAACTTAAACATTGAGGATGTAGATAGTAAAAATGGAAAAATTAGATGCAGTAGTTCAAATAAGGAGAGAATTGTAAAGGTAAACAATAGGGCTCTTACTTTTCTCAAATTATATATAAAGGAAGCTAGGAATCAGTTAATACGTAATAAAAATGAAAAAGCCTTATTTGTAAATTTCCATGGAAAAAGGATGACCAGACAAGGATTTTGGAAAATTGTCAAGTTTTATACAGAGAAAGCCGAAATCAATAAAGACATTACTCCTCACACTTTAAGGCATTCCTTTGCTATACATCTATTGAATAATGGAACCGATATACGTGTTGTTCAGGAGATACTGGGTCATTCTGATTTATCCACTACCCAAATATATACTCATCTAATAGATAGCCTAAAATAAGGGTATTTTAATTTTAGTTAACAAATAAATTATTTACATAATTTAAATGCCATCACTATAGTTTCAACCACATATGTTGTATAACATCCATCCTAAATGGAGAATCTATTGATAAATGATATAGGTATAAAGATAGACATTTAGGAGGGATAAGGTTGAACAATAGGTTAATCAAAGTGACGGCATTATTTTTATGCCTTTCTAGCCTAATGATCTTCCCCATGAATATTTTTGCTCAGGAAATGCCTTTTGAGCTTCAATCTAAATCGGCTTTATTAATGGACTATGACACAGGTACCATATTATATGAGGAAAATTCTCACGAGAAATTGCCTATTGCAAGTATCACCAAGATAATGACAACCCTTTTGGCATTAGAAGCCATTGAGGATGGAAGAATAAGTCTTGATGATGAAGTTGTAATTAGTGAGTATGCGGCCAGTATGGGTGGATCCCAAGTATTTTTGTCAGCTGGTGAAAAATTACCAGTTTCTGCTCTGTTGAAAGCTATTATTGTAGCATCCGCTAATGATGCCAGTGTTGCCTTAGCTGAAAAAATATCTGGGACAGTTGAAACCTTTGTTAGCAAGATGAACCAGAAGGCTAAAGAGCTGGGCATGGAAAATACACATTTTGCAGATTGTACAGGTTTATCTGATGAAGATAACTATTCCACAGCATATGACGTATCTATCATGTCTCGAGAATTACTTAAATATCCATTATTTTTTCAGTGGAGTACCATTTGGCTAGATCATCTAGAGGAATCAGAAAACAACACAATGCTTACTAATACCAACCGTTTAGTACGTTTCTATGAAGGATGCGATGGAATAAAAACTGGATCCACGTCAAAAGCGAAAAGTTGTTTAGCTGCTACTGCAAAAAGAGGCAATTTACGTCTCATAGCCATTATTTTAGCCGCACCTACATCAAAGACTAGATTTAATGAGGCTGCAAAACTCATGGATTATGGTTTTGCAAACTACGAAGCTGTACCTTTGATTAAAAAAGATTCTGTAGTAGAAAAGAATATAGCAGTTACTGGAGGGAAGGAAAAGGCAATAGTAGGATTGGCAGCTAAAGACTACTCATTACTACAAAAAAAGGGAGAACCCAGCCAATATCAAATGGATACTATAATTGATCAACCAATAAAGGCACCAATAAAGGCGGGACAAAAGATTGGCTATATCAACATTAAACAAGGCGGTAAGGATATAGGAACTGTTGATATTTTAGCAGACCGGGACGTAGATAAAGCAGGAATTTACGATTATTTTAAACAAATTATCCAAGATTGGGTATCAGCTTCCCCCCAATAATTGAAGCAAATAATCTAAATTGTTGCAACAGATGGAAAGTGTGCTAAAGCACACTTTTTATGTTATAATAAATTCATTAAAATCTTAAGGTATGTCATGGACCAATTAACGGTATATAGAAGCGAGGGAAAATCTATGCTTGATAGGTTAAATTTAATAGATATATTATAT
>JAAYKZ010000108.1 GCA_012522165.1 Clostridiales bacterium | reverse complement strand
CTAATAGTAATTACTGAAATCGGTTTAGGCCTTGCATTTATATTTGGATTCTTTACCTTTATTGCAGCCATAGTATCCATTGGTATGCATATTAACTTTGCTCTAAGTGCAGGATTGCCTCAAACCAATGTACTCGCCGATCTTTGGTGGATTGAAGCTTCCTTTGCAATCTTTGCAGGGGCAGGCAGGTCATTTGGTGTAGACTACTACCTAATGCCTTTCCTTAGGATTCAACTTAGATACTTCCAGAAGAATAGAAGCATAAACCTGCTAAAGGGTTGGAAGTGGTAAATAAAAACAAAAGCGGTAGGCTAAAATAGCCTACCGCTTTTTATATAATCAGCAATGGAGCAGCCACTCCACTGCTGTTGCCCTGTCTTCAGTTGTTCTTCAACTCTATAGGCAGCCCGTGCTTCGCAAAGACTTCCTTGGCCTTATCCACTTCCTCACTAGTTGGTACCGGCACACCCTTTAGGGGATATTCATAGCCTAGCTCTTCCCACTTATAGGCACCCATATCATGGTAAGGAAGGATTTCCACCAGCTCTATATTATTATAGTCCTTAAGCATTATGGCTAGACGTTCTAAATCTTTAGGATCATCGGTATAGCCGGGGATTATAACATACCTAATCCACACTGGCTTACCTATTTCCCTTAGATGGTTTAGAAAAGCCAGTATCTTACGGGTACCTACCCCAGTGATTTCACGATGTTTTTCCTCCACTACATGCTTTATACTAAGGAGTACCAAATCAGTGACCTTTAGAAGATCCTCTACCTGATCCACATCTACAAACCCTGAGGTATCCATGGCAGTATTAAGGCCCATTTCTTTAACTTTTGTAAACAGCTCTTTGGTAAACTCTGCTTGTAGCACTGGCTCTCCACCTGTGGCTGTGACACCACCACCAGATCGCTGCAAAAAATACCTATATTTATTTATGTCCTCCACCAGTTCATCCACGGTAGCTTCTCTTCCGCCCTTGGGATCCCAGGCATCCCTATTGTGGCAGAAAATACACCTTAGGGGACAGCCCTGCATAAAGACAACGTACCTTATGCCCGGACCGTCCACTGTTCCCATGGTCTCGATGGAGTGTATTCTACCCTTTATGCTCATTTTCCCTATCAAACCCCTTCAAAGAATGTACGTCTTATTACATCCTCCTGCTGCTCTCTAGTAAGTTTTATAAAGTTAACAGCATATCCAGACACCCTTATGGTAAGCTGAGGATATTTCTCCGGATGCTCCATAGCATCTAGCAAGGTTTCCCGCTCAAATACGTTTACATTCATATGATGTCCCTTTTTATGGAAATATCCATCCAGCAAAGCTACCAGGTTGTTGATTCTTGAATCCAAATCCCGTCCTAGGGCTTTTGGTACAATAGAGAAGGTATAGGATATACCATCTTCAGCATACCTGTAGGGAAGCTTTGCCACAGAGCTTAGTGATGCAATAGCTCCTTTCTTGTCCCTGCCATGCATAGGATTGGCGCCAGGTGCAAAGGGCTCTCCAGCCTTTCTTCCATCGGGGGTGTTTCCTGTCTTTTTACCATATACCACATTGGAAGTAATGGTAAGGATAGACAAGGTGGGTATGCTATTTCTATAGGTTTTCTGCTTTCTTAGCTTCCTCATAAAGTTCTCAACCAAATTAACAGCAATTTGGTCTACCCTTTCATCGTTGTTTCCAAACATGGGGAATTCCCCTTCGATTTCAAAGTCCACAGCCAACCCTTCTTCATTTCGAATGGGTTTAACCTTAGCGTATTTTATTGCACTCAGAGAATCCACCACTACTGACAAACCTGCGATACCACAGGCCATGGTTCTAAGTATTTCCATATCATGTAGTGCCATCTCTAAAGCTTCATAGCAATATTTATCATGCATATAATGGATAATATTAAGGGCATTTATATAGACCCTAGCCAACCATTCCATTACCTGATCAAATCTTTCCATAACCTCATCATAATCTAAATACTCTGAGGTAATGGGCTTAAACTGAGGTGTAACCTGTATTCCTGATATTTCGTCTCTTCCGCCATTTATAGCATACAATAAGGCCTTGGCCAAATTTGCCCGTGCTCCAAAGAACTGCATTTGCTTACCAGTTCTCATAGCGGATACACAGCAGGCAATGGAGTAGTCATCGCCCCACATAGGCCTCATTAAATCATCGTTTTCATATTGAATGGAGCTGGTCTGTATGGACATCTTAGCGCAGAATTTCTTAAAGTTTTCAGGCAAGGCTTGGGACCATAGTACAGTCATGTTAGGCTCTGGTGCAGGTCCTAGATTGGTCAAGGTATGAAGGAATCTAAAGGAGTTTTTGGTCACCAGGGTTCTACCATCTAGCCCCATACCTCCAATAGCTTCTGTTACCCAGGTAGGATCACCACTAAACAGTTCATTATATTCCGGTGTTCTCAAAAAGCGCACCAGTCTCAGCTTAATGACAAACTGGTCTATAAGCTCTTGAGCTTCCTCCTCTGTTATGGTGCCCTCTGCCAAATCCCTCTCTATATAGATGTCTAAGAATGTAGACACTCTTCCCAAGCTCATGGCAGCACCATTTTGTTCCTTTACTGCTCCCAAAAATGCGAAATACAGCCACTGAACTGCCTCAAAGGCGTTTCTGGCGGGCCTGGAAATATCGTACCCATAGCTTTGTGCCATAACCTTTAGGGCTTCCAAGGCATTTATCTGCTCGGTAGTCTCCTCTCGCTGCCTAATAACTTCGTCCTCCATCCAGGCTGTTTCAAGTAGGGCTCTCTGCCTCTTCTTATCCTCTATCAAACGATCTACACCATATAGAGGAACTCTGCGATAATCTCCAATTATCCTGCCTCTACCATAAGCATCAGGCAGACCAGTAATGATTCCAGCACTTCTAGCTCTCCTTATTTCAGGTGTATAGGCATCAAAAACTCCCTGGTTATGGGTCTTACGATATTCATTGAAAACCTTTTCCACCTCGGGATCTAACTTATATCCATAGGCATCACATGCGTTTTTTACCATACGTATGCCGCCAAAAGGCATGATAGCCCTCTTTAAAGGCTCATCGGTTTGTAGTCCCACAATTACCTCCAGATCTTTTTCTATATAACCAGGGGCATGGGACGTAATGGTAGATACAGTTTTGGTATCTATATCAAGAGTACCGCCTCTCTTGGTTTCTTCTTGTAATAATCGGGAAGTCTTTTCCCAGAGCTTTTTTGTTCGTTCAGAGGGGCCTGCTAAAAAGGCATCATCCCCTTCATAGGGCTTATAATTTTGCTGAATAAATTCCCTTACATCTATCTCAGTTCTCCAATGTCCATCGGAGAACCCTCTCCATGCATACATTGAATCATCTCCTTATCTGTACTTTTTGCAATATTTTCTAAAGCTTTTATTAAAGCTTTTTATCCCTAAGCTATCTTTTAGGCTATATTTATACCCAATAAGTT
>JAAYKZ010000107.1 GCA_012522165.1 Clostridiales bacterium | reverse complement strand
TTTGTATGAATGCATTCAAAACAATGAGGCGTATAAAACAATTGATGCTCCCAATACCTTGGAACACAGATATATTTTTGAAGATATACCCCATGGGTTGGTAGCACTTGAGTCAGTGGGCAAAAAACTGGGGTTAGATATGAAAAATACCAGTTTAATTATAGATTTAGCATCCTCCCTTATGGAAGTAGATTTTAGAAGGATTGGTAGAAATTTAAATGATGTTTTAAAAGATAAAAACAGTCATGATGTAAGATCTTTATTTTAGTATTAAATATAAGAATTTTAAGGAGGTAGAAAAGTGCTTGCATTAGATGCCGATGTATTTGCTTTTATAAAACCATCGCTAGATGCCCATACTTTAGGTGTAAATTCAGCAGCAGAGCTTTTGCGTCAATGTGGCTATAAAGTCATTATAGGAGACGAAACTATAGATAAGGCCATGAATGATTTTAGATATGAAGCAAATCGTAAGCTGGTATTGGACTGGCTGCGAGAAAATAGAATAAATCGAATAGGAATTAGCTATAGGCGAGCCCAAGAGGAAGCAGTTAATATGATGGGCTATTTTATCCATGAGCTAGAGAGCAATGGCATGCTGCATTATCAAGGAGGACCCATTAGAGGAGTATTTTATGGAGGTCTTCCTGATGGTTGCCGAAAAATAGAGAAGGAGCATAAAGGATTTGTAAAAACCTTTATGGGAGGGGAATCTGTCAGGGAGACCCTTACAAAGATGGGAGTACCTGAGGAGCGAATCCCAAAAGATATTATGGAAGGCAGCCGATATGATGATCTGCGTATGGAGTTTGGTAAGGATGTCATACAGGCTCAGGAATATAATAATTTTAAACCTATTGATCGCTCGGGCTATAAGGAATATGGTACTCGAAAGGATACAGTCATAAAACGGCTGCAACATAATATGAAAAAACCCTTTATGCCATTGATGCGTGCCGATGTAGGGCCTTACTCTTCTACTGTAGATAGATTGGATTCCATTAAAGAGTTTATATCCTGGGCTAAAGAACTGGCCAGTGCTGGGTATTTGGATATTCTATCCATAGGCACATCCCAGCTGTCTCAGTCTAATTTTGGGGAAGACTGGGGGGATAAGCCCAATGGTGGTGGAGTACCAGTAAATTCCCCTGAAGAGTATAGTATGATATGGGAAGCTGCAAGACCACTACTTATAAGAACCTATGCAGGGACAAAGAATATTCCTCAATTGGCTGAGATGTACGAAAATACCATTAAGATATGCTGGCACGCCCTATCTCTGTGGTGGTTCAATAAGTTAGATGGCAGAGGTCCTTATGATTTATATACTAATTTACAGCAGCATATAGAAACCATGAAATATATTGCAAAAACCAATAAACCTTTTGAAGCAAATGTCCCTCATCATTTTGCCTTTAGAGGTGCAGACGATGTAACCTATATTGTTTCAGCTTATCTATCGGCCAAGCTGGCAAAAAAGATGGGTATCAAAACTTTTATACTACAAAACATGCTAAATACCCCAAGATCTACATGGGGA
>JAAYKZ010000106.1 GCA_012522165.1 Clostridiales bacterium | reverse complement strand
GCTCTGAAGGTAATGCTAAATCAACGAAAGAAAGCATGTAAAGAAATTAATAAATTATTTGGTTTGAATGTTGATGTGCGGGTAAGAGAGCATACTCCGGAAAATTATATTGAGGAAGATAATGGGGGAGGTGAACTGGAAGATGGCGGAAACAACAATTGAACTTAGGCATGTTTTAAATATGGATAATTTTAAACTATTTGATTTTGAATATCCCTGTGATGATGTTAAATGGAAGGAGGAATTAGAACAATTTATCATTGATCGTTTTTATTTTAGTGAAATTGGGCAAGAAACAATAGATAGATTTAAACATATTTTCCGGGTGAAAATGCTTGCCATTATGCCATATTATAATGAGCTTTATAAAACCGTAATGGCTAATACTGATCCGTTATTGGGTTACCGTCAAGTAGAAAATTTTACTGGTAATACTAAAGCAAATGAGGATCGGAACGAAAAATTAACGGCAACTGATTATCCTCAGCACGATGACCCGGAAGAGGATATACCAACTACAGCACAAAATATAAATGCGGTTAATGAGCAGAATACCAGTAATAATTACGAAAAGATAACAGAAGGATTTGGGGGACGTAGTGCTTCAGAACTTATTAAACAATACAGGGAAAATTTGTTAAAGATAAATCAAATGATTGCGGATGAATTAAAAACCTGTTTTATGCTGGTTTACTAAAAGGAGGAGATTTAAATGAAATTTAATGAATTAGATGTTCCAATTCAATGGAAAGATGAATTTACTAAATATCCGCACGGTTATAGTATCTTTGAGGCATTGTGTAAATGGGTAACGCAGGTTAATGATATGGTTACTTGTATCAATAATTTATTAACAACTAGTTTATATAAGCCGCTTTTAAATACATTGCAAGAAATGGCCAATAGTGGAGAACTTGGTGCTTTGATTCAAGAAATTATTGTTATTGATGGAGGTGAGTTTTAATGGCTCCGCAAAAAATTTTAAATAAAAGAGGTTTAAGAGAACGTTTGCCCCAACCATTGGATCCTGGGGAATTCGGTATTTGTCTTGATACTGATGAGGTATTTGTGGGTGGTAATCAGAAGAATATTAAGTTAGCTAATAATGAAGAAATGACTGCTCTTGCTGATACACTAACTGGTTTGGTAGATGACCTGGGGGCCAGTGTGGATCGGCGTTTAATTGATTTAACAAAATATGGTATTACCGGCGATGGTGTAAGTGATGATACTCAGGGGTTTATTAATGCGTTAAATAATTTAGATGGCCGTGTGCTTTTTATTCCAGCAGGAAATTATAAAATTACTGACACATTAATAATTCCTGCTCATATAACAATAATTGGGGCTGGTCCGTTGTTAACTCGTTTTTATTATTACGGCGAAGATGCCACCAAACCTGTTTTTAAATTAAATGGTGATTTTATTTCGTTGAGTAGTTTTTCGGTATGGATGGGTGGCTCTAATAGTTTGGCACAATCTTTTATTGACATAACTAATGGGAAAGGTTTAAGGTTTGATAATCTCTATTTACAAGGTGTTGATACTAGAGGGCCAGATTATGGCTTGTATGCTTATGGGCAAGAGGATAATAATGTTTATTATAATCTTTTTAGTAGAATTTCAATAAGCCGGTGTAAAATTAATGGTGTGTATATGCGTGGTACTGGGGTAACGCAAAATACTTTCATCGAAGTAACAGCAAATCATAATGGGGGCGATGGGTGGCATTGTTCCGCTAACCAAATAACTCTAATTTCGTGTTATGCTGAAAAAAATATGGGTCGTGGTTTTTATAATTTTTATGGTGAAGCATCATTATATTCATGTTATTTTGAAGGTAATGCGAATTATGATTATGAAAGCCAATATGGCGAAGGTGATGTGGTAATAGGGTGTAGATTCTTAGTTACTTCGGATAAAGCAAGGGTTATTAGTTTAAGAAGTGGAAGTGGTGGATATATAGCGGGTAATCAATTAATTGTTTCCGGTGCAACTGTTGATTATGGGATTTATTTTCTTCGACCTGGTGCTTCGGCTTGGGGTAATCATTTTAGAGAAATATCGGGAACTTTCAATAATGAATGGGGGGTATATGATAAGGCTGTTCATACGTCAATTTTTAATGGCACAGCTATTGAAAGTGGATCAGGAACCCCTTCTGGTGATACTTTTCCCAATGGTACGCATTTAAAACGCAATGATGGTGTTTATTTTAAAATTGATAATGAATGGTATAAAATAGCTTAAAGAGGGGTGTTCAAAAAATGGATAATGTTTTAAATGTTTTAATTAATTATGGGGCCGTGGGTGCGTGTTTGGTTTATTTTATGGTAAAGGATTACTTTCTGGCTAAAGAAATAAAACAAGCTTTGGAGGATCTACGGACCGTGATATTATTACTAAAAGAAAGGGTTATTGTTAATGATTAATTGGTTTACCCCCAATGAAATGTTAACCTATAATTGTTTATTTAATTTTGTTATTGGTGATCGTGGAGGGGGTAAATCCTTTGGCACTCTTAAATTTTGTATTGATAGATTTATAAAACATAAAGAAGAATTTATCTATCTTCGGCGTTATGAAAAAGAACTGGATGATAGTAAACCAACACTTTTTCATGCACTTAAAAAAGAAAATAAGTTTCCGGAAAATATATTGGAAGTAAAGGGGGACCGTCTATATTGTGATGGAAAATGTATGGGTTATACTTTAGCTCTATCTACCAGTATGAAGAAAAAATCTATTCCTTATAGCTTTGTAAAATGGATAATCTTCGAAGAATTTATGGTAGATGGTGTAACTAGTAGATATTTAGGACATGGGGAACAAGAAGTAATGATATTTGAAAATCTTTATGAAACTGTGGACCGATTGCGTAATGAAACCAGGGTTTTCTTTTTGGCTAATGCGTTTAGTCAAGCAAATATATACTTTACCCGGTATGGGGTAAGATTACCAATCCCTCCCAAACGTTATAATAAGTTTGGGCCAATTATGGTTTGCTTATGGCATGATGAAACATATTTAGAAGCCAAACGGAAAACGGAATTTTATCAGATAGTAAAGAATACAGAATATGCATCTCATGCTTATAATAACGAATTCTTTTTAGATAAAACACATTTTATAAGGAAACGCCCAAAAAATGCTGAATTTCATTTTGGTATTACTTACTTGGGTGAAAATTACGGGGTGTGGGTTGATTGGAATAAAGGGTTTTATTATGTGAGTAATAAACCCGGCCCCATGAATAGTAAAAAGGTAATAAGTTTGAGTTTAGCTGATAACCGACCTAATAATATTAATATTCGGCGGGTGCGTAATATGCCATTTATGAAATTATTTAGAAGGGCGGTGGATGAAAACAGGGTATTTTATGATAACTTAGAAACTTGGACCAAATTAAATGAGACTATTTATTTAATGCGAACTGTGGTATAATACTATAAAAGGAGGGTTAACATGGGTAAATTGGTAGATTTAGTTAAAAAAATCATGGAGGATCCGGAACAAGGGGTTGCTTCCTTACCGGAATTATTAGTTTTGGCTGAAGAAATGGAACAGAATGATATTGAGCAATTAGATCGGATTACTAAACTCCAGGAAAGTAATCGTGCGTTGCTCCAACAAATACCAATTCCGGACAACGAACCGTCAATTGAAATTGAAGTAGAACCGGAACCTCCAACCATTGAGGACGCTGTTAAAGAAATTTTAGAAGAATTACGAAAAGATAAGGAGGAAGATTAAATGAGTGTTGTTACTACTTTAAACGCAATTCGGGCTACGGCCAGTAATGCTTATCAAACAACTGTACCGCTGGCCACGATGGACAATATTAATGAAGTTGGAAAGGCGGTGCTTCAAGCTCCACCCACTATTAAAAATGAATTTATTTCGGCATTAGTTAACCTGGTGGGCCTGCAGTTGCTTAATTCCAGGGAATTTGGTGATAGTTTATTGGGTCTTAGGAAAGGTATGCTTGAATATGGTACTACAATTGAGGACATTTTTGTAGAAATGGCTCGACCCCATGAATTTAAAACCGGAACCCGAGCTGATCCGATTACTGGGAATTTAGAGGATACTCCCGATCAGTTTGCCATTAATAAGGCAATTACTGACACGGCCTTTTACTACAAAATCTTCGAACGCCAGTACTGGAAAACTATTCACGAAGAGGACCTTAAACGGGCTTTTTATAGCAGAGATGGCCTGGACCGTTTTATCAGTGCTATTATGCTAGCTTTAAAAAATGGCGAAGCTTATGATGACTACCGAATGACTATTGCACTATTAGCCCGTCAAATAGAGCAATGCTCAAAAGATCAAAATACTAAATGGAATGGGGCCGTATATTTGTTAACTAATTACAATACTCTGTTTAGTAAAACATTAACCGCTGAACAGGCTTTAGTTGATAAAGATTTTCTTATATACATGATGAATCAATTTAAAACCTGGAGTAATCGGTTAACTAAACCCCGGAGTGATCTTAACCCGGCAGGTGTATTGAATTGGCTTCCGAAAGATGAACAAAGAGTTTTGCTTCTGGGTGATATACAATCTAACCTGGATACCTTTATGCTGGCTCATGCTTATAATGCGGAACGGCTTGAAGTTAAAGTTATTGATGAAATTGATTGTTGGTATTCTATTGGAGCTACAGATGAAGAAGATAATAATAATGAATTAGTTATTAAACCGGATGATATTACGGTTAAAGCTGAAATGGGGGTTACGGATTTAACTAATAATAGTGTGCCTTGTGTCGGAATGATTTATTGTTCCAATATGGTTAAAATTTATACCAAATATCGGATTACCGACACGGCCAAAAATGCCCGGGGACATTACTATAACGTATTTGATACGGTGGCTGATTACTTTGCATGTAGTCCCTTCGAAAACTTTGTGGCCTTCTTCCTGGCGTAACTTCCTGGTTTTGGTGTGTGGGGAAGGTAACCAATCCTTCCCCATATTTTTCCAAAAGGCGGTGAAATTATGAACAGGGTACAACTATATAAAAACCCTTATTATTATCCATATTATTCCAATAGTATTAGTGCCGTAGGGGAACCATACGACACAACTCCTCGGAATATGGACCTTAAACAAGGTTTTGTTGACCTACAATGTAGTTTTACAGAAGCAACACGGGCTAATTATATGAGTATTAGCAGAGAAAATGTGGTGCTTTATGCATGGATTACCAATATTGAAGAAAGAGGAGGGAATATAAGATTTAGATTTTATTATGAAGTGGACCCTCTTCGAACCTGGTTAGATAAACTTAATTTAGGTAATCAATTTGTGGTCCGTTCTCCTGTACCCACCAATTTATTTGACCCTTACTTAGGTAGTACTCAACCATATAATGATATAATCCGAACCGAATATAGTATAGGAAACCCAAATAAACGGGTGTTGGTAGTTCAAGTACGCCGGTATAGTGGGGAAAGTTTTTCTAATGTTCCGGTCCAACCTTCCATTAATAACTTTTTTGTCCGGGAGTATGATGTTAACAATTGGACTAATGATACCGCAATTACTACTCTTTTAACAGCGTTAACCGGGGGCCAACCAGATAATATTGTTACTATGTATTCGGTGCCATATTTTGATACTTCCGGTTTAAGTAGTGGTATATTACCCGTTTTTCGGGGTGGCACTTCGACTGATGTTACCGGCTTTAAATTTATTCAGAATACCGATTCAACCGTCAACCGGGTAACTACCAGGGTTACGCTAACTATACCTCCCAACCTTACTAAAGTAAAACATTCTGTCTTGTTAGTCATTCCGGAAGCTGGAATTATATCAATTCCCGATGAATTATTATACGTTTCCGGCCTTGCACTTCGTCAAGATGTAGATATTTATTCCGGAGCCGCTAATTATATGCTGGTAGATGGAAACAATAAACCCTTTAATTTATCAGTACGTGGTAGCTCGATAACCAGTATTCCAGTTATTTCGGACCCAATGGAAACTTATATATCCCAAAACCAAAATACCCTTGCGATAGGCATGTTAGGCGATGTGGCCAATATCCTGGTAGGAGCAGGGACCGCTTTATCTACCGGGGGCCTGGGGGCCGTTATGGGTAGCGGTATGGTAACTAAAGGAATTAGTAGTTTGGCGACAACCTATGCACATATAAACGATGCCCGTCATCAACAATCGAACCCCCCGGCGTTCCTGGGGACCGCTTTAGTTCCTCATTTCAATCAACGGTTTTGGCAGTTAGTAATTAAAACTCATGTAGATAATGCCACTACAGTAAATGCAGAGCTTGGTTACCCGTGTAATATGTTCAAAGCTTTAACCTTCCCGTCAAATGGGTTTATACAAACGCAAGGGTGTTCTGTAAGTAGTGATGGAACCGTACCACTTTGGGCCATACAGGAAATAAACCGTTTATTTGATAATGGCATAAGAGTAATATAAAAAAGAGCCGGGCCTAAGAACCCGGCTTTTTTTCTATAATAAAAGAACCCGGCATAATAAAAGAACCCGGCTTTTTTTCTATAATAAACGCATCCGTTAAATCCATTTTCTCCCCGGTGCTAAATGTGATAGGACCTGCTTTAAATTTATCTCGAAGGCGTAATGCATTATCACGAATAGCAAAAGCTCCTACTTGAACGCAGTATAGAATAGATTTTTTATTTTTTTCTTTATTAAGTAAAATGTCATGTTCCCGTATAAACTCTTTCCAGGGAAATAGCTTACCCGGACATTCAGACGGATGTAAATCCCGGTGTGGAACGTGTTTAATCCCCGGATAAGTTAATGAAACTATTACAGCCAATCTTACAGCGGCATCAAATTGGATAGGCCGGACTTCTTGTAATTTAACCAAACTAAAATTACCTGTTATACAATATCCTATACTTTGACTATTTCCAGGTTGACCGACATGAACTCCGCATTTAGTAAGAGGACGGCCTAATTCCAAATTCCCATTGTGCCTAATAACACCATGATATCCAATTCCGGCCCAACCCTTGACGTTACGGTGATAATCATTTATTTGTTTAGCTGAACTGTCAGTATCTTTTGAAGCACCTTCATGATGCCAGACGCAATACTTTATATCCTTTGGTTTTAAATCGGCCATATCATTCAAATTCATTTTTAACTTATAATCTATCACCTTATAAGGAAACGAACTCAAATTCATTTATTTCTCCTCCTTAAGACATTTCGTTTTCCATAGCTAATAACTTGGAACGGACTTACTCTTCGACCGTGAAGGGGCCATGTTTCCGGATTGACCCGGGATCCGTCATTGGTCCAAACTTCAATATGCCAATGAACCCCAGTAGCAAATCCAGTTTGACCCATACCTCCAATATTGGTCATAGCTTCTACAGTTTGCCCGGCTTCAACCAGACGTTCTTGTAAATGAGCTATTAAAATGGAGTAATTCGATCCGATTTGCTGAAACCTAACATAATTACCCCATCCGACTGGATCATATCCGGAAATAATAATTTTTGAGGCAGAAGGGACCGGAGTGGGGAAACCTTCCCCCACCCCGGCAATGTCCGTTCCCCTGTGGTAACCCGGAACCGGCGTTAATCGCCATCCGTAACGTGATGATATATACAGATTTTTATTTAACGACAAATAAAATTCAACTACAGTCATTAGTTACTCATCCTCAGGGTAAAAAATGGGTGCATAATAGGGCCGGCCTTTTTTGGATATACGACACTCCAAAAGCATGGGTAAACCCTCTTTTCGAATATCATCCTTATAATCATCTAATTCCCGGAGCATGTCCGTTAAGACCTGGCCACCAAAATAAAATTTATTAGCTTCTTCCCGAACAATAAACACAACAAAGGGTCCATTTTCAGAATTAATAAAGCCGTAATCAATAATATGAGTAATACGACTTATTAATTCATTAATTTTGCCCTTTTCCCGGCCTTCCATAAATTCAATTATTTCCCGGTTTGATATTAATTTAGCCCTATCTTTTAAACTCATTATCATATTCCTCCTTTCCATTTAAAATGATTGTGTTTCCCCAATTGAAATACCAACTCTTGAAACCATCTTTTCAATATTCGGCGAATTATTAATCACCCCCTTTGGTATATTATAGCAAGTGTATAAACACTTGTCAACCACTAAACAAAGAATATGTTTCTTTTATTTCGTAGTCAACTGGAACTAGTTTATTACCCGTAGGTGTTCTTATGGTCCGTAATTTTCCATTACCCCCCGGTATAACCAAACCAATATAAAAATTTTCAGGAGTGCAACAGGACCGTTTTTTGCTTCCCCGCCCACTGTGTTTATCGGCAGGCAACCCAGCACAAGTAACTTCAAAATATTTTTTACTTAGATTACCTTCCATGTAGCATTTGGGACGCAAATAACGACCCCATTCGAAATTGCCTTCATGCTTCCAGGCTCCTAAACGTATATCATCAATTACAAGTATTCCTTCCTGGACCGCTTTTTTAATTTTCTCTTCTCCTCCATCCCGTAAAAAATGAATACTATCAGTATCACAATATAAAAAATGTTCACCTAAGATATTTGCCAATTGCACTAATTGCCTTCGGCCCCAGGCGGTAACCCCAATAGCCAAAGGAAGAAAACGGCGTTTACGTTCCGATAAAATTTCTAATCTATCACATTTATAAACAACTTCCCCATGTTCTAAATAAGGTGTTTTACCTTTTTTAATTATTTCCTCCCCAAATTTACCATAAAAAGCGTTATTATCAATTTTGACCCGATTACTTTTGGTTAAATATTCTTGACGTAAAACCGGATCTTTTTCCTTTTTATCCAATTCCTTATTTCTAATTTTTATTTCATTATTTTGATAGATAAAGTTTCTTAATTCCCGATGAACCTTCCATGGCCAAAGTATAACCCACTCCCATTTTATTAATTTAAAATTGTAACTTTCCAAAATAGTTAAATAATCAATATTACAAAAAACCATTCTAACAACCCCATTACTTGCTTCTAACCAATGTTCCGTAGTAATTGGCTTATTTTCAATAATTGCCTTTGTAGGTATGCAAGGTACACAGTTTAATTTTAAATCAAACATAACTAAGGCTTCGGCCACCCAAAATTTAGACATATCCGGTGGACCTTCCGTAATAATTGGATACCCAAACGGCATTTTACGACTTGCTAACTGATAAGGATAACTACTGTTTATATCATATACCCCAATATTAAAACAATCCTTTTCTTTATATTTTTTATTAACATGAGCTAAACCTCCCCAGTAGCCTTTTCTTATTTTTTGATCAATCTCCAAATCTAATGGTGGAAACCGCATTTTCCAAACAGGAAAAGAACGTTCGAAATTATAAAATGCTTGTCCAGCTTGGGTTTTCATAAACCGTAAACCATAAATTTCTATATGCTTCCGTAGTGTTTCAGCCAGTACCTGTAAATCATTCTCCAGATATTTTAATTCCCGTTCCGTAGGTTTATGGTCCATGGGCCGAATTTGTTTATAAAATTCCTCATCTTCTTGAACCTTCCGTGTTGGTGTTCCGTATTCATCCGGCAAGTATTCCAATGCACATGGAAAAAGTTTTAACGAATCCCATATTACTACCCGGCGTTTCTTGGTTACTTGAATAGTAATACTATACCAAGCGTTACGTTCATCAATTAAAACGGAAAACTCTCCTTTTTTGGGTTTACTCTTAGTAACTTTATAACCATTCCGCAATAACCAAGGGACAATATAAGATCCATCAAACTTTAAATTATGAAATGCTATTTCACTATTAACATTATTTTTTCGGGCCAATATATCTTTCATAAACTCATCTAATGATGTAAAATATTTTGTTTCCAAAGTAGATAAATTTTTATGGCCAGCCAACCATACCCGCTGATTCGGAATTTCATCCGGCGACGCAGGGGGCCAAGCATCACATGTTTCAAAATCAGCAACATACATATTCTCTAATTGTATAGTTTTTCCCCGGCTTGCCATATCAGAACCCAACTAACGCATCTATATCTTCACTAAAAAATTCCGCTAATGTTTCGGACATAACCGCTTCAGAACTATATTGAACCCCCGCTCTTACGGCATTTTCCGAATATAGCTCCCAAAACTTAGACAATTGGGGTGCTGACATTTTGGCAAGTTTTTTTTCTAATTTCTTTGGTATATCTACACCCAATGAAGTTTTAATTGCTTCTTTTACTTTTTCTCTTTGATACTTTGTAAATTCTGTCATAGTAGGCCGAGCCGCTTTTCCTTCAAAGGACCGTAAAAACCTTATCCTCTCCAAATATTCCCCCCTACTCCTAAACTGCACTGACCGGGACAAGGGCCGGGAAGGTAATTCCCATTGTTCACGTGTTTGATATTTTCCTACCACTTCTTCCGGTAATATTCGGCGACCTTCCTTTCGATATATCTTTTCCGCTTGTAATATCCGGCGATTAACCTTCTGAGTTAACCGCCTTAACTCTTCACGTTGTTTCTTGCTAAGTCTATACAATTATATTTCACCCCTTACCAGATAATAAAAACGACCGGCAGTATAACTAACCACCGTCATTTCTTCCTTTTCAGCAAACGTTTTTAATGCCACAGCCCATTCAACCGGCACCCGAATAGCTTTGTAAACCATAGGCTCTATATTTACCCGGCAAACATCCCCCTTAGTGCATAAAATCATTCTTATTGCTTCCTTAAATCCCATATTTTCCACCTTTTCATAATCGTTTAAATACACTCCAACAGTAACAACCCTGCTTTTCATGGTATTACCTCCTTTAATTAATCTTAACTATATTTTACCATGTATAAACGCATATGGTCAATAAGCAAAATTT
>JAAYKZ010000105.1 GCA_012522165.1 Clostridiales bacterium | reverse complement strand
CAACAACCAGCAGTTTGGGTTAGTGGCTTTTTTGGTTCTGGTAAATCACACTTAGTAAAAATGTTAGGTGCTTTTTGGCAGGATGTCGAGTTTCAAGATGGTGCAAGAGCTAGATCATTAGCAGATTTACCTGATAGTATAAAAGTTCTCCTTCATGAATTAAGTACTCAAGCTAAAAGATATGGCGGTTTGCATGCAGCCATGGGTACATTGAGTGCTGGTGCTAGTGGAAGCGTTAGGTTGGCTTTACTGAGAATAATATATAAATCTGCAGGGTTACCAGAAAATTATGCAAATGCATCATTTGTTATGTGGCTGAAGTCTGAGAAAATTTATGACCAAGTAAAAGAGAAGGTAGAAGCTAAAGGATATGATGGGAATGAAGAACTAGATAACCTTTATGTGGCAGAAGGGCTGCATGAAAGCTTGTCAGAAGTAAAACCTAACCTATTCCCTACTCCAGAAAGCTGTGTTGAAACCTTAAATAATAGATTTCCGAATAAGTCAGATGTCACAAGCGATGAAATGATTAAATCAATTAAAGATGCACTATCAAAAGGTGGCCAAATGCCATTGACCTTAGTTGTATTAGATGAAGTTGAACAATATATTGGCGACAGTACTCAAAGGGCAATGGATGTGCAAGAGGTTGTTGAAGCATGTAGTAAGCAAATCGGAAGCAAACTGCTATTTATTGGAACTGGGCAAACAGCTGTAACAGGAACAGCATTATTAAAAAAATTAGAAGGACGATTTACTGTTAGAATAGAATTATCTGATACTGATGTCGATGCGGTTGTAAGAAAAGTGATTTTAGCTAAGAAGCCAGACAAAGTGCAAGAGATAAGAAAAATTATGGAGAAAAATATTGGTGAAATATCTAGACATTTAACTGCAACTAGTATTGGGCATAATCAAAGGGATGTAGAATACTTCACTCAAGATTATCCAATTTTACCGGTTAGAAGAAGGTTTTGGGAAAACACATTAAGAGTACTAGATCAAACAGGTACGGATAGCCAGTTAAGGAATCAGCTAAGCATGGTTCATAAAGCTACCCAATCGAATATAAACGAGCCATTAGGAAATGTGATTCCTGCGGATTATTTATACTACGATTTGGCAGATAAAATGCTTCATGCTAGAGTTTTACCAAGAAAAGTACATGAGAAAACTATGCTGTGGTACACGCAAGGAGATGATGAGAGGCTAGTTTCTAGAGCCTGTGGGCTGATTTTCTTAATTAATAAATTAGCTGGAAGTAATAATGAGATTGGAATAAAGTCGAATATAGACACTTTGGCAGATCTTATGGTTACAGATTTATCTAGTGGGAGCTCACAGCTTAGAAGTAGGCTTGGTGATTTATTAGATGATTGCGAGCTGCTTATGAAGGTAGATGATGAGTACAGAATACAGACTGAGGAGAATTTAGCTTGGTTGGATGATTATGCGAGTAATCAAAATGTTCTTCGAAATGAAATGCATCGTGTAAATGCTGAAAGAGAAGATAGAATCAAAAAGAAATTTGTTGAAACAGTAGGGAAATCAACAATTATGCATGGACAGTCAAAGGTTGTTAGAGATATCAATTTCTTCTTTGGCACAACATTACCAGCAGATGCTAATAATAATGTATATGTATGGGTTAGAAATGAATGGAGCACAGATGAACATTCAGTACGGATTGATGCAAGACAAGCAGGAAATCAATCACCTACAATTTTCGTATTTATCCCAAAGAGAGCGGAGATTGCAAATTATCTAGTGGAGTCAAAAGCTTCTACTGCTACTCTAAGCAAAAAGGGTTCACCGGCTCCTGTAACCCCTGAGGGCAAAGAGGCTATGGCGGCCATGGAGACGATTAAAAACAATGCTGAAAGAAATATTGATGAATTGTTAAGAGAGGCTTTATCTGAAGCTAAGGTCTTCCAAGCGGGGGGAAATGAGATTATTGAAGCAAACCTAAAGGACGCCATACTATCTGCTGCTAATAACTCAATTCATAGGCTTTTTCAAGAGTTTGATATAGCAGATAATCCTAATTGGAATAAAGTATTTTCAAAAGCTAAAGAAGGTGCACCTGATTCACTTAAATATGTAGGTTTTAATGGAGATGTAACTGAACATGCTGTATGTAAAAAAGTTATGAATTATATAGGCAGCGGGAAAAAAGGAACAGATATCAGAAGGGAATTCGAAAATGCACCTTACGGTTGGTCTGGAGATGCTATAGATGGGTCGTTACTTGCT
>JAAYKZ010000104.1 GCA_012522165.1 Clostridiales bacterium | reverse complement strand
TGTATAGACAACCAATAAATTAAAGCAATAAAAAATTAATAGTTATTGGAGGTAAAAGTTGAGAAAAATACGGCTCTATTTTATTTTGGGATTTGTGTTGTCTATATTAATTATTCCCTATTTTTCATTTGCTCAAGGAGATAATAATATTGGCGATAAAGGCAAGGTTATTTTGGTGGTTATGGATCGGGTTAGCTGGAATGAGATATATAAGGCAAATACACCTAACCTAGATAGGTTAATGGATATGGGGGCTATAGGCCTTATGACAACAAATACTGGAGGGAGTCTTTCCCAAAACAATGCATATTTAACCATAGGTACCGGGGCAAGGGTTGTAGGAGTATCTGGCTCCCAACAAGCTGTTTCTTATGGTCATAGTTATAGAGGGGTTAAAATAGAAGATCTTATGCATCAAATAACTGGACATAAGATGAATGAAGGTGCAATAGGCAATCCATCCATAGCCAAGTTACATAGGGCAAATGGTAATAGACCTTATAGGGTAAACATTGGGGCATTGGGCACTGCCCTTAGAGAAGCAGGGCTAAAGGTTGCAGTTTTAGGAAACTGTGACAACTATAAGAGGTTAGAAGGGGATGGGGGAGGTAAAAACTTTTTGGTATCCATGCTAATGGATGATAGGGGAATAGTTCCATTGGGAGATATAAGTCAGTCTTTAGTCAAAGAGGATGTTGACTGGCCTATGGGTATAAGAACTGACTATAAAAAAATGTTAGTAGTTTTCAAAGACTTGAAAGACAAAGCCCACCTTGTGGCAATACAACTGGGAGATACTTCCAGGGCAGAGGATTTTCGGCATCAATCCATGGATTCTAGAATTGAATATCATAAAATTAGAGCCTTGGAAGAGGGAGACAAATTTATAGGTGATCTTTTAGAGCATATTGATCTCAGTAAAGATTATATGATGATTCTAAGCCCTGTACCTCCTGCTGAAGAGATAGGAAATAATAATAGGCTATCCCCAATAATTATAGCAGGCAAGGGTGTACAAAAGGGCTGGCTAACATCCGGATCTACTCATAGGGAAGGAGTGGTTACTAATTTAGATATAGGCGCTAGTATATTAAACTTCTTTGGGGTGTGTCCTCTACCTGGCCAGGGAGGAGTACCTATCTATTCTATATCTAATAATGAGGAAATTGAGGAAATAATTAGATTTAACGCAAAATTAACTGACATATACAACCAGAGACCTTTCTTATTAAGAGGGTATGTATATATTTTGATACCCATTCTTGTTCTAGCAGCTTTTTGCCTGTTACTTAAAAGAAAGTATTTAAAGCTAATAAAGCCAATGCTCATATTTATTATGGTGATTCCCTTAGTATACTTAATTTTATCTTTGTTTCAACAACCACAGCTTTACAAAACTATACTTATTGCTTTAGCTATGAGTGTATTGATTACCACTGTACTGTGCCGAATATTTGCCTCTACCCTGGACAGGGTAATGGTAATATCAGCATTAACCACACTGATATTAATAATAGATCAGTGGCTGGGTATGAAGCTAATTCAATCATCACCCTTGGGTTATGATGTAATAGCAGGGGCACGTTTCTATGGCATAGGAAATGAATATATGGGAGTACTGGTAGGGGCTATTTGCTGTGCAGGAGCCGCAGTTGTAGAAAAAGTTGGTTATACAGATAGTAATAGAGAGAGACTAACTAAGATTATTATTTTGATAATAGATATATTAGCTATTTATACCATGATTTCTCCCAATCTAGGTGCCAATGTGGGCGGTACCATAGCCATTTTTATAGCCATCTCTACTACTGCATTAATGATACAGGGTAAGAAAACCCGTGTCAGAAACCTAACTGCTATAGGTGCTTTGATAGGGGTTTTACTTGCAGGAGTATTCTATCTGGATTCACTTCAGGTGGTGGATAGCCAGAGTCATATGGGGCAAACTGTTACTGCCATAAGAGAAAGTGGAATAGCTGAACTATTTAATATATTTTACAGGAAAATCTCTATGAATATTAGGCTCATGGCAACTACTATGTGGACAAGGGTATTTTTAACTTCCTTAGGGGTAATAGTACTGCTTCTATATCGCCCTGTAGGAATTTTTCGCGATGTATATAAAAAACATGAAATATTGATAAAAGGTTTATTAGGTGCAGCTTTAGGTGCTGTTGCAGCTTTAATTTTCAACGATTCAGGGATAGTAGCTGCTGCTACAGCCACTATATTTATTGCCCCACCTTTTGTGCTGCTCATTATGGATGAAGTAGAGAGCAAAGTTAAGAATGGAGTATGGAAAGATGGCATACACTTCAAAGCCCAGAATAGCTGAATTTATAAGAGGGGCTAAGGGGGGTATGAAAAAGCATTATATAGACTTGATAAAAGGTCTTGTAGATTCTGGAATAGAGGTAATTGCAATATGTAATTTTCCATCCAAGGATAGGAGCATGCTTAAGAAATTAGGCGCAGTTGTGGTTCCTTTTGCTGTTAAGGACAGAATAAATCCCATAAGAGATATTTGGGCAATTCTAAAACTAGCAAGAATACTTCGAAGACATAAAGTGGATATAATGCACTGCCATGGTTTTAGAGCAGGAATGATAGGCCGGATTGCCGCACTACTAGCTAGGTGTCGTTGCATCTACACCATCCACAACTTTCTACCTATGAATTTGGGAAAAGGAAAGATAAAGATCGTTGCCTGGGCTGAAAAGATATTGTCCTATTTCACTAAAAATATCATCACAGTGTCACAGGCTTTAGGAGAGGAAATTACTCAGATGCTGGGTGTTGATAGTCAAAAGGTTAAGGTTATTTACAACGGTATTGCTCTACCTGAAATATCTGAAAAAGGGCAGGTCATTCGGGAGAAATGGGGAGTTGCAAAAGATGAACAATTAATAGGTACCGTAGCCCGATTAATTCCGTCTAAGGGGGTAGATACGCTAATAGAAGCAGTACCCTTAGTAACAGCTCATTATCCCCATATAAAGTTTATGGTGGTGGGAGATGGTCCTCAGGAAAGTTTTCTTAAAGAAAAAGCAGAAGAATTAAATTGCAGTCAAAACATTATATTTACCGGATACAGTGAATATATATGGTACTATTATGAGGCTTTTGATATCTTTGTTCTGCCTTCTATGTCAGAGGGGTTAGGCATATCGGTATTGGAGGCAATGGGCATGGGCAAACCAGTTTTTGCGTATAGAATTGGTGGCATTAAAGAAATTATAAAGCATGATTGGATCGGATATTGAGTCACACCTGGAGATAGCAGAGAGTTAGCTGATGCTATTATATATTATCTAGAGCATCCATATAAAGCAAAAGAGTATGCTGATAGGGCAAAGGAAGAAGTGAATAAAAAGTTTAATCTGGAGAATATGATTAGGAAGACATCCCGAATTATCATTGAAGTTCTTAATTCGTGATATGGAATAAATACAACAATCTAGAAAAGTTATGGAGCTGTTAAGTAAAAATGAAAAGATAGCTGATTTTTTCTTAGAATAGCTAGATAAATTTAGCAAATGCAGCTCCAAAAGAAGAATAGCTACTTAAATTTTGCCAGTCAAGGATAAAGTGAACGGGCAAAGCCCGTCCTTGACAGTCAAAATAGAAGTAGCTAAAGGGTAAATAAGAGCTGCAAAGCAAAGATATGCATGGCCAAACGCCCTGCCTGGACCACAGGGTATGCACATTGACAGCCAAATATGTAAATATGTTAAGCGGTTAATAGCCAATTA
>JAAYKZ010000103.1 GCA_012522165.1 Clostridiales bacterium | reverse complement strand
TAGTATATTGGATGGATCGCCATGCTGTCCTCTATAACCCACGTCAACTCCTATTATTATATCAGCGCCCATTTCTCGAACCACTCTTGTAGGTAATCTCTCTAACAATCCTCCATCCACCAAAACCTTGTCACCATCAAAAACCGGCACAAAAATCCCAGGGATTGAAATACTAGCACGAACAGCTTTATAGACCTCACCTTTATCTAAAATAATTGACTGATTACTCTTTAAATCCACAGCTGTCACTTTTAGAGGTATATTTAGCTGATCAAAGGTTCTCCCTTTGGTAAGTAAACGAATAAGTTCTTCTATCCTATCGCCCTTTACAAAACCAAGTCGTGGAATAGATACATCATAGTACATCCTCATATCCAAATTTTCTGCAATTCCTTCCATCATTTTGGGAGAAACACCAGATGCATAAAGGGCACCTACAATTGCTCCAATGCTGCTTCCTGCTATAAGATCTGGAACAATATCATGCTCCTCTAAGACCTGTAACACACCAATGTGAGCTAATCCTCTAGACGCTCGTGCTCCCAGAGCTAAACCGATACGGGGCTTTTTCTTCATATTCATCTCTCTCCTCCAATATAATATATCGAGATGAAGTGAACAATCAATCAGCTACACATGACCTTATTTTAGCTCGTTGTGTTAATTCAGCAGTTGTCATTCACTAATCAATAACATTGTATGCTTAGAACAAACTGGCACAAGGAGTTAGTTTAACTTTATTGTAAGGGGGCGTTTCTATTTGCCTTTAAGATATAAACAATTTCAAAGGCTGATAATCATTATTATATCACTTATAACTATTATACTTATTATCTCTTATCCCAAACAATCTCTTTCAGCAGCGCTAAATGGGTTAAATACCTGGTTAAATGTAGTGTTACCCTCCCTACTACCATTTTTTATTGTTTCAGATATCATGATACAACTAGGACTTGTAGACTTTCTATCTACAATCTTAAATCCAATAATGAAACCATTCTTTAACTGTCCAGGCCATAGCTCTTTCGTCTGGGTAATGAGCATGGCCTCTGGTTATCCTATGGGAGCTAAACTCGTTGCTTCTTTATATGAGGAAGGTTCCATCACCAAAATAGAAGGACAGAGAATGCTAGCCTTTTGTAATACTTCTGGTCCCCTTTTTATGATAGGAGCAGTGGGCATTGGCATGTTAGGAAGACCAAAGGCAGGAAAAATTATTGCTTTTAGCCACTATGCTTCTGCTTTTATTTTAGGCTTACTATTTAGATTTTATGGCAGACAAAAAACTAATGATAGAATATATTCTGCTAAACCTAGAATAAAAGCAGCTTTTAGAGAATTATTAATGGGTAGGTCTAAAAGCAGCAAATCTTTAGGTATGATACTAGGAGATTCAGTCAAAAAGTCTATGGAATCCCAAGTGTTAATAGGTGGATTTATCATATTATTCTCTGTAATAATCAACTTGCTAATACCTGAACAAACTGCCAATAGTCCATCTCTATCCAGTAGTAATTGGGTCTTTACATTCCCTAGGGATTGGCAGCTTATAAAACCTTTGGGTGCTGGTATCTTAGAAATAACCACGGGATGCCAACTATTAGGGGACTCTATTGTGGATTATAAAAGTAAGCTAATAGCTGCTTCTTTTATAATTGGTTGGGGCGGTTTCTCTATTCATAGTCAGGCTATTAGTCTTTTGGCTAATACAGATCTTTCAATAGGCTTATATCTGTTTTCAAAATTTCTACATGGTCTTTTTGCAGCAGGAATTACATATATATACATAATGGTCTCCAGTGTTGAATCAATACCTGCCTTCAGTAGTTACCCTTCTACTTTTAATATAACTATAACCAGTACCTTTGTTGCTTCATTACAGCTCTTAGCGTCTGCTATTTTTAGTTTTTTAGCTTTATATCTTATGGCTATATTAATTAAGGTCATAAAACAGCCTAAAAGCTAAGATTATATTTCAGGAAAAAATCGGCCAATTTATGGGCCGATTCCTATTTTATATTTTTTAGCTCTTCTCTATTCCTTCTAAGTGTCTCTACCTGTTCTATAAGAAAATTCTCTACCTGTGCTAATAGATTATCAGCATATTCTCTAGAGCCTAAGCGAATTTCTCTAGCCTTGGTTTGGCTATTTTCTATTATTTCACGTGCTTGTTGATACGCCCTTTGAGTAATCTCATTTTCTTCCACCAAAGATTCTATCATCTTTTCGGCTTCTTTTATAATGGTTTCTGATTCTTTTTGAGCTTCTACTAATATCTTTTGTCTCTCCATCTTAAGCCATTCAGCTTGTTTAATTTCTTCTGGCAAATTTAACCTAATATCGTTTATTATCTCCAAACACCTGTCGCGATTTACTAGAATTCTATTGCCAAAAGGAATGCTGGCGCCTTTGTTTAATTCTTCCTCTAAAAGATCTAACAAGCTAAGGATATTCAAGGATAATCCCCCCACCCAATCTTTTTATTAATTTTTTTGCTTTAATTTACGGTAAATATCAGGCAATATGCTATCTGGTACTAGACCTGTTATACAACCACCTAATCTTGCAACTTCTTTAATCATACTAGAACTTAAAAATGAATACTTATGATTGGTCATAAGAAAAATTGTTTCTACATTGGGATCAAGCTTTCTATTCATCAATGCCATTTGAAATTCGTACTCAAAATCTGATATGGCACGTAAGCCTTTTACTATTACTTGAGCATTCTTTTTGTGGATATAATTCATAAGTAAACCTTCAAAGCTCTCCACTTCTACGTTGGGTAAATCTTTAATGGATTTACGAATTAATTCTACTCTTTCTTCAGTCGTAAAGAGGGGCTTTTTATTATAATTTTTAACTACTGCTACAATTACTCTATCAAACATCTTGGCTGAACGTTTAATAATATCCATATGCCCATTGGTAACTGGGTCGAAACTTCCTGGATATACTGCTATTCTCACGAATGTCTCATTCCTTCCTATAAAAGCTAACACCAGTTCCACCATATTTACGAAAATCATAGCGATAAAGCCCTGCTATTCTATCAGGTACTGTTGTTTTAGAGTCATGTTCTATAATAACAATACCATCATTATGTAAAATGTTAGCTTCATTTATCAATTGTAACAAAGCTTCTTCATAACCTTTGCTATATGGTGGATCCATGAAAACTATATCAAAAAGAATATCACGTTTGGATAACTCAGTCAATCCTCTTGCAGCATCATTTCGATAAATCTCCACCTGTTCTTTGTAACCAAGATTATAACAGTTCTTCTTTATAATTCTTATGGCATTTATATCTTTATCAATAAAAATAGCCTTTCTTGCACCTCTGCTTAGCGCCTCTAAGCCAAGGTTGCCTGTTCCTGCAAACAAATCTAGAACAAGGCTATCTGGGATACGACCCTGGATTATATTAAATATAGCCCCTTTTACTTTATCTGAAGTAGGTCTAGTATTCCTTCCTTTTATAGATTCCAATGTTCTACCCTTTGATCGGCCTGCAATAATTCGCAATCTGCTGCCTCCTAATACTTACCATGGCATTATAATACAATGTAAATTAGCTTATTGAACTAATTCAACAGCTAACTCTATAGCATAATGTAATACTAATC
>JAAYKZ010000102.1 GCA_012522165.1 Clostridiales bacterium | reverse complement strand
TCTAGCATTTCAGCAGGAATTATCCAGGGTCGGCCTGCTTTTGTCGTTTCTAGGTATTTCTTAAATACCTCATTTCTGCCTTCTTCGCTTGCCAATTCCGCTGTCATAGCATCAACTTTTACAATTAAAGAAGGCATGTATTTTCCGCTCATAAAAGCCTTTTTCGTTGCTGTGGCCTGTTTTAGGTTGTCTACTATGTCTTTTATTGCCACTTTATAACCTGTCCCTATCCACGGACGCAATGGATTAGGATTGATTGTAAAATGCAATACTTCGTCATACCTGTATGTCTGCCCTTTGTAAATAACATTATAGCCGTCCTCTGTGTCAATAAACGACACGGAATAAGGATTAAGCGGTATCAACTCATCTATTAGCCCGTCTCTCATCTTCGGATATACAACCGCATTACCTTCTCCTTCTAACAACATTGTATAAGCTATGTTATACATCCATGCTTTTCTAGTCATGAGACTGCATGGGTTTATGTCTATCTTTCTTGACAGCTCATTTTTAATTCTTATATCCCCATCTTCTGTATTTTGCATGAGATGTATGGTCATTGAGGATATAAGATCAGCTATTTTGCTAGCAGCGATTTTTACTTCTGGATTGTCGCTTAACCTTGTATAACCAGTCAAAACCGATATATCTTCACCAGCCATAAACAAACCAATATAATCATTGCTGGGTTCAGCTCGTGATTTTATTCTGTTTCTTAATTTTTTAAACCAACTCATCTACTCACCGCCTTTAAGCCATTTTTTTGCAAGTTCGCTTTTCTGCATGCTTTTCAGCATTTGCATAGCAGCAAATACGCTTGCATCAAATATATCTATTCTCTGTGTTGGTTCGACTTTTTCGTATTTTACGGCGTCATCTGTTTGCTCTATAGCTCTAACGTTTTGTACGCAGTACTCAAACGCCTCACTGTGCAGGTAATAGAATTTTTTGTCCTTGACTTTCTTTTCAATTCTTCTGAACCCCTCAGACTTAAGATGGTAAAGCTGCGGAGTATCCTCTATTCTAAACCTGTGCATCTTCATACCAAGAAAAAATTCTCTACCAAACTTTCTGTCAAAACCAACCTGATCTATCTTAAAACCTTTATTCCTCATCTCTACAAACCATTTAATCACATCATCATAATTGACGGTTGGAGTGTTGCACATTGTGAGCCAACCATCATCTTTCCAGCCAAACAAAGGAATATTGTCCTCTTCAGCTTTTTTATGCGCTGCTACTATAGGAAACCATGCATGAGTAATAACTATATCTACGTCATTATAAACTCCATACAGAGCAGCTGCTGTAAGGTCGTGCATCTTGGATAGGTCGGCGCCACCATACCATTTAATTGGTAATTTAGCCAGTTCTGTTATGGTCCAATTATATTTTTTATCGCTTGCCCTGAATTCATCTATATTGAAGTATGCCTTCATCGCGCTTGTGTATATATTCAAACTCTTTGCTAAGAATGATTTTCTCTGTTGCGGGTCGTTCTGCGCCTGCATTGCATCGTTCAACAACTCCTGGGCAGACACAGACACGTTATAGTTAGGATTAGCCCTTTCGTGTTCAATAGGGTTAGTGTAATCAACCTCTCCGGTTTCAGGGTCTTCGTCAGCTTTGGCAATGAAAATGAATAGCTGTTCGTCTTTTACTGTGCCATTAAGAATCTTTTGGCAATATTTCATTCTGTTATAACAAAATGAATTCATGTTATCCCCTGCTGTAGTAATTCCAATGCAAAGACTGTTTCTGTAAGCCTTGCCACTCTCTTTAATTGTGTTGTATTGGCTAGCATTTTTATATAAGTGTAATTCATCAAGTATTTGTATTAGAGTATTGAGGGAATCCATTCTATCGGAATTCCCTGCAATAGTTTCTATCCTTAAGTACCCATCGCCCAATTCTCCGCTGATTGAATGTTCTTGGTTATTGTCTAGTATTCTAAAGTTCTTATCTTCTCCCATTTGCTGTAAGTTGTATAATAAAAAATTAAAACTCTGCAATGCTTGTTTTAGCAAAGCTCCTACAATAACTATTTCTGCACCTGATATTCTTTCTAGTAATCCTAAACCCCAAGCTAATGCACTTATGAAGGGCGTTTTACCGTTCTTCCTTGGAATCATGATAAAAGCTTCTTTAAATCTTCTTAATATTGTTCCTTTATGATAAAATCCTAAAAGATTATATACTATAAACTTTTGCCATGGTTCCAATAAAAAAGGCCTTCCTCTCAGTGGATAGCCTTGCATGTCTTCACCTTTTTGATGAACAAATGTCTTTTCTATTATCTGAATCACAAATTCAGCATTCTTAGGATTAAAGTCATAAGCAGGATTTTCTAGATCTTTCAGGAACCGCTGACACATTTGTATAGTCTCTCTACAAGCCACTTTCCTGCCTTCTATTATGTTCTTGGCATACTCCATTACTATGTCATAATTTTTATATTTTTTATTCAAGTTTACTCAACACACTCGCTAGTTTAGATTTTTCTTCTTTTTCAGCGGTTACATTCTCCAGCGCCTTTGGGTTCAGGCAAAGACGGTCGGAGTATGCCAAAATATCTTTCCGTAGATTTTCCAGAGTTGCAACTATTGGCGCTTTTTTAGGGCTGCCCTGGTCTGTTGTGGCTTGCACTTGGTAGTCTCCATCTTCAAACT
>JAAYKZ010000101.1 GCA_012522165.1 Clostridiales bacterium | reverse complement strand
TATGCCCTTTTGGAAAACCCCAATCCCCATGTGCTTTGCTTTTTATAGCTAAGAACTCTATTGTAGAATCTGTTTCTCTGTAAACAACAGCACCGCATGATTTCTCATTACTCATATTTCTCCTCCTTGTTTATATCAAAACAAGATTTCTTATCCTCTATTTATAACATCTTTTTTACTATATTGGCAAGATGGTAATAGCATACCCTCCTGCAATCAGGCTCAGAAGATTAGCTGTAAGTACATATAAAAACCTTCTCCAACGGCTATGCTCTCTTACAAACCGTAGAAACGCAATGCTTTCAAATATTAATACAAATATTTCTCCAATAATTAGTCCAAATATAACATAGCTTGCTATCGGTGATTCTCCATTTAGCATTATATTTAAAGTCCCCTGGGAAAGTAAATTTATAATAAGGAAAGCCAACCATGATATTTTCTGTCTATATCCAAAAAGCCAGAATACAATAGCCTCAATTATCAATGTCAAAGTTCTACGTAAAGATACTAATAGGATAGATCTTGATAAAGATTTTCCTGGTGTTAGAGTTTGGCGTCTTATATTTAGTGAATAGATATTGTTATAGGATCTTATAGGCTTATCTAGTTCTATTTCAAAAGTGTCATCTCCAGTGCTTATTTTTAAAGTATAGTCATTAACGTTATTTAAATCGCTTAAATAAAAAGCAAAATAACTTTCCATCGCCTTGTCTATTCTTCTTGCTATTGTATAAGTACCACCTGATCCAATACCTATTTCTAAATCCCTTGGAGCATTAGGGACTATTATCAATATTGAAGGTGGCTCTGCTGAATTACCATGACATACAGGTGTGATAGTAAAGAATACCATGATAAATAGAAGAATAACCAAAAATAATTTATCTAACTTAACCCTGTCCACAACCCTTTGAAATTTTAAAGCCATATTATAACCTCCAAAAAATACATATAAAAGACTTACTTTATATGTTTTATTCTACAAATATGGCTCGTTCCCTTTAATTGATATCATACTTGTATCACTTGACATAACTTTTATTATTGGTCTAAAATCTTATGGTCAACAGCAGTGTATAGGAGGCATCAATAGATATGAAAGGATATACCCACCTTGCCATTGGATTAGGGGTAGGATTGGCTATGAAAGATACTTTGGGGGTATGGGGTGTTATTATTACAGGATTTGGCTCTTTGCTTCCTGATTTAGATCATCCCAGTTCCATGCTGGGCAGAAGAATATTTGGTGCTTCCATTCTAGGGTTAAAACACAGGGGATGGATGCATTCATTAGTGGGACTAATAATATTTGCAGCCCTATTTGCAGCTATTAACCCTAAATTTGTACCAGGCATAACTTTGGGTTATTTTTTACACTTATTAGCCGACACTCTAAATCCTACTGGAATTGCATGGTTTTACCCCATTTCAAGAAAGAGACTACATATTATCGGTATTCCATCAGGTAGCCCTTTGGAGTACCTTTTTGTACTTTGGCTTGTTTATACTATCATTGAAATGAGCTAAAAGGTAATTTACATGGTTTTATGCTCTATTTGGTCCAATCAACAACTCTTTTACCAAGAAAAATATCTGGTTTTCCTAAGCCATTAGCATCCGGCAAAACACCTATAATTTTAAATCCTAATTTTAAATAGAATTCATAGGGATGCCCCTTTAAATTCTTTATATTTCTAATTCTATCCAATAAATTATCATACAAATCTACATTGGATAACGAAGTCATATTATTCTCATCATCAGTTCCAGCATAGATAGTAGTGCCTCCTCTATTTCTTACCTGCTCTTCTAAATCCTTAACTAGTTGCCTTCCTATTCCTTTATTTCTATGTTGATTATCTACTACTATAGGATGCAGCTCCCATACATTCCCATTATATCGACTGATCCCGCCAATCCATCCAATAACATTGTCATTTTCATCTATGGCTATTCGGCATATTCTATCTTCGCCTAAACATTCTTTGACTTCTTCCATAGCTGACTCTAAGTCAGGCCATGCATTTGGCCAATTGTCTTTAAAGCCTTCTACTAATAGTTTAGCCGCTTGAAGTATATACTTTTCATCACCTTTTTTCATTGTTTTAATTTTCATAGCTTTACCCCTTTTATTCTCTATAATTTATAGCTTTATACAGTTCATCGGATCTAGGTGGATCTAAAACATATTTTTCTCCATTCTGAAATACTAAGGGAGTATTTCCTTCAACCACTTTACCAATTATGGTAGCTAAAATTCCCGCCTTGGATAGCTCCTTTGATAGTTTTTCGCCTTCAGGTGATATAATAATCATAGAACCACTAGATATTAAGCGTAAAGGATTGATATCAAATATTTTACATATCTCCCTGGTCTCTTTGGAAATTGGGATCTTATCTATATCTACTGCCAACCCCTTGTTCATAGCTTTAGACATCTCCCACAAAGCCCCCAAAATTCCACCCTCAGTAACATCATGCATTGCATGTGCTCCAAATTCACTTGCCAGTAATCCTTCTTTGACCACACTAATCTCCTCTATAAACCTGCTTGCCCTATTTATAAAGTCCTGAGAAAAATACCTAGTTAGTATATCCCTTCGGTCCATGGCTATAATTGCAGTACCTTCTAATCCTGCCTTCTTGGTAACCAATATATCATCCCCTATCTGGACTTTTCCGGGGTGAACCAACTGTTTTTTAGCAATTTTACCTAAAGCTGTAACAGATATAAGCACTTGATTTACTGCGGGAGTAACTTCTGTATGTCCCCCTATAATTTCTAAATCTAGCTCATTTGCTGCTAGATTAACATCCTCCATAATGCTTTGGATTTCTTCATACTGGGTATTAACAGGGGCAATAATGGTCACCATTGCTCCAATGGGTTTAGCTCCTGTAGTAACCACGTCATTACAGGATATATGTATTGCTAGATAACCTATTTTATGCACAGCGCCAGTAATTGGATCAGTTGAAACGACACACACATCATCACCAAAATCAATAACACCACAGTCTTTACCTATACCCGGACCTATTAAAACTTCGGGACGTTTTTTCCCTATATTTTTATATAATAGCTTTTCTAGTAGGTCATTAGGAATTTTACCTATATTCATAAAAACCTCCAACTATAAATAGTTTACTATGAAAACATACATTTATTTTTTAATTCGACAAAATACTTACGGTAAATATAATACCACAATAAAACATACATGACTTGCTTTATTAACAAAAAGTACAGATAAATTTATAAAATCTCACCTGTTATAAAAATCTACAAAAAATATCCTCATGGATGAGGATATTCTTAAAAAATATTATAACTTAAGTATCCGTTTTACATTTGAGCAATGTGAAAACTCCCATATGTATTTTTCCTGTTTAATGATTATCTGAAGAAATTACTTTTTTGCTCAAAAAAGCAGCATCAAAATATGTTCCAATAGTAAAAAGCTTTAAGATAAAATGTCTGTCATCTAACCATCATTTGAATTCTTTTCGATAAAGTGACAGATATCCAAGATAATATTGCCTTTTTCATCTGATGTTGTAAATCTTGGGCAGACATATCTTTCAAAAAACCAGTAAGCACCTTGACTGTCTGGTACTATTTTATATCCCTCTTTTAAACAGCTGTCGGCACACTTATGTTCTTGTCCATAAACCTCATACTCTTTTCCATAAAGCCATACAACACCTAAGTCAGATTCATCAAAATCAATGAAGGAATATCCCTCAGGAACTTCTGCATTATCAGGGCAAAACATACCTATCCAGTACTCAAAGGGCTCTCCCTCTTTCCAACGCATAAGCCCAACATATGCATCACCGTCTTCATAGGCAGCTTCTGGATACAGCGCTTTTCTAACACTTCAAACCATCCATTGGAAAACCATTCTTCCCACTGCTTTGCAAATCCACCGTTGACTCTATCCTTGTCCTCATATTTTTTCCCAATGAAGCGCATTGCAGGAACCGATTGTCTATAAGTTTTTATAATTTCAGCCATTTTCTTATACTCCTTATCTATATTATTAAATTATGAACTAATTAAGTATCATCAGACCATTAAATACTCTCCTTTTAACACTGCGTACATCTTTATATCCCCAAAAGTGCCATCCTTGCGTACCATGTATTGCCTATAGGTTCCTTCATATTTCATACCTGCTTTTTCCATAACCCTGCCAGAGCCAGAATTTAATACATCATGTTTTGCCTGAATTCTATTCACTCCAACCTCTAAAAATAAAAATCTAATAACCTCCTTCAGGGCTTCAGTGGTAATACCCTTATTCCAATAGGCTTTGCTTATACAATAACCAATCTCACAACGACGATCTTTGTCATATAAGTCATTTACTCCTATTGAACCAATTACCTGTCCTATCTCCTTTAATTCAATTCCCCAATTATAAGTAGTATCCTTTGAATATTCATTTACCCACATCTGGATTATTTGTCTGGTGACATCAATACTACTATGAGGCCACCAAGATAGATATTTAGTAACCTCACTATCATTTGCCCAATTATTAAACATATCTTCAGCGTCTTCTGGAGTAAATCGTCGAAGTATTAATCTATCCGTTTCAAGTGTAACTGTACCTTTGTGATTTAACATATTCAACCCCCCAGATTTGTTTGTGTTTTTGACAAGCTATACATGATTAGAAGTTTAAAGTTCATCTACTAGTCGTTGAATAAATTTTATTGCTTTTTTAAAATCCCTATCATTTGGATGACCCTGTGATAATCTGCCAATAATAGCGAAAAGCTTTTTATTAGTGAATTGATGTGCAATAAAACTACCCTTACAAGCAAAGCTACCCTTACCAGAATAATATATGATCAAGGATTTCATAAATCATTTCCTCCAAAGACTGTTTGTTATCTCTGATGGGTCACCTTTTATGAAGCATAAAATATGATATTCTTTAATTATTCTATGTATACAT
>JAAYKZ010000100.1 GCA_012522165.1 Clostridiales bacterium | reverse complement strand
CGCTATATCTTGCTGGTGTACATACTGCCGAAGTAGAATATCCATCTGAAAATTTTACACCATTTTCCAAAAGTTTATCTATATTGGGAGTTTCTACTCCTACACCACCATAACATGATAAATCTCCATAACCTAAATCATCAGCATAAATAATAATAACATTGGGTTTCTTATTTTTAAGCATGTTAGCACTCCTTTATTTTAGACTATTGACTGTATCATGAAAAGGAAGGGGCTTGTGGTTCCCCTCCTCTAATGCTTTATACTTGAATGTCATATGCTAATAAAGTTCATACATTTCGTCTTTATCATCTTTTAGTTCTGCCCGTAATCTAGCTAATTCCTTTTTTAGCTCTTTTACCACATTTGCATAATTCGGATCGTGATATAGGTTATTTAACTCGTATTTATCCTTTTTCAGATCAAATAGCTCCCACTGTGGCCACTTAGTTTTTTCTGTGCCTTTGGGATATTGTCCATTGTAATAGCGGCCAGGAGCATAATAGCATATGAGTTTATATCTATGTGTTCGAATTCCATAATGGGCTGCTACACAGTGGTCGTCCTGATCCATCCAGTATCTGTAGTACATGGATTGTCTCCAGTTATATACTTGCTTTCCTTCAAGGAGAGGACGTATACTATAGCCTTGCATGTCATTAGCAATATCTAATCCTGCATAATCCAGGAAAGTAGGAGCAAAATCGGTGTTGATCACCATATCTTTAATTATAGTACCTTTTTTTATACCTTTAGGATAGCGAATTAAAAAAGGCATGCGCAGAGATTCTTCATACATAAATCTTTTATCATACCATCCATGCTCTCCAAGAAAAAACCCCTGATCTGAAGTATAGATAACTATAGTATTATCTGAGATACCTTCTTTATCTAGATAATCAAGCAATCTACCTACACTCTCATCAATAGATGGGATGCAGCGTAAGTAATCCTTTATGTATCTCTGGTAATACCACCTAGTTAGCTCTATGCCTTCTAAGTCAGCAGGAGGATTCTGCTTAACATCGGTCTTGGTTAAGTGATGGCTAATTCTCATCTCAGCTAGTTTAGCAGCATCGCTTCTAGTGGCATAATCATCAAATAAGGTATCTGGTTCAGGAATATGGATATCCTCATATAAATCCTTATACTTTTCAGAAGGCTCCCAAGGTCTGTGAGGAGCTTTGTGATGACACATTAAAAAGAAAGGACGATCCTTATCGCTGTTGTCTAGCCAATCTATGGATATATCTGTTATGATATCGGTGACATACCCCTGATATCGCTTTTCTCCAGCCATATCATAAAATTTAGGATTATGATATTCCCCCTTGCCCAGGTAATACACACCAATAATCAAAGCCTGTTGGATCACTATTTCCTCCATGTCCAAGGTGCCATTTACCGATTATTGAAGTCTGATAGCCACTTTGCTGCAATAATTTAGCTACATGAAGTTGTCTGCCATCAAATTCATCAAACAATGTTTTTACACCATTTAAATGGCTATATTTCCCTGTTAATATTACAGCTCGACTAGGTGTGCATATGGAATTTGTGCAAAAACAGTTATCTAACCTAGCACCCTCATTTGCAATCCTATCGATGTTGGGAGTCTGGTTTATCCTTCCTGAATAGCTACTAATTGCCTGTGATGCATGATCATCAGACATAATGAAAAGAATATTGGGTCTGTTCATTCTCAAGCCTCCTGACTATATAAATACTATCATTGTTATTTTCCATAATTCAAATGGATTTATTTATAGTCAAGTCCAAAATAGTGTGTAAATTACCTCGGCGGTAAAATATTTTGCAGTTTTTAGAAATAAAATTTTGTACCTTGAAAAATATAAGCGATTATGCCGCGAAAGCCTGTTGATACGGGGGAGTCCCCTCTGGTATAATCTCGGGGCGGGAAAAACCGCCCCCCATAGGCTTATTTCCGCCATAAATGGGTGTCCAGAGGGGGCAGGGGCCCCCGTG
>JAAYKZ010000099.1 GCA_012522165.1 Clostridiales bacterium | reverse complement strand
GTATTAAATACATTAGAATACTGTAGAAAAAATAATGTTGATAGGATTATTTTTACACATACTGAGGCAGATCTGTCTGGTCATTGGGGTAAAAATGTAGTTATTAAACCAGATATGCCCCGTAAATATAGTTACAAAGGGAACTATGCATTATATATTATTTCTAAATGTACTGCTGTGGATTTAATCGAAAGTTATTACCATAACTATGGACTTAAAAGATTTATTTTTAGACTTCCTACAATATATCATTATAGGCCTGATCCTTATTACTATAAGAATGGTAAGAAAGAAATGTTAGGTTATAGAGTTTTAATAGATAAAGCAATAAAAGGAGAGCCGATTGAGATGTGGGGAGACCCTAATTTGGCCAAAGATATAGTATATGTAAAAGATTTTGCTCAAATGGTTTATAAAGCTTTACTCGCTGAAAAAGATGGTGGCATCTACAATGCGGGTACGGGGAAAGCTGTCACTTTGAGAGAACAGATTGAGGGAATTGTTGAAGTGTTTTCTTCAGAAAAGAAAAAATCTGAAGTTATTCCTTGTCCTGAAAAACCGGATAGCAGATCTTTTATAATGGATATTGAAAATGCAAGAGAAGATTTAGGATATGAACCTCAATATAGTTATATAGAATATTTACAAGACTTTAAAAAAGAGATGGAATTGAACAGATTTGCGGAGTTATGGAGATGATATAGAAAGGTAAAATTATGATGAGAAAAATTAATGTCACCTGCTCTTCAATGCCAGAATATGAGGAGTATATAGAAGAAATTAAGGAACTATGGGATAGCCGTTGGTTAACTAATATGGGGGTTAAGCACAGGCAACTGGAATTGGAACTTAAAAAATATCTAGGGGTACCAAATATAACCCTCTTTTCGAATGGCCATCTGGCACTTGAGTGTATCATTGATGCCTTTGATTTACAGGAAGAAGTAATCACAACACCTTTTACTTTTGCCTCAACTACACATGCTATAGTAAGAAACGGTTTGAAACCAGTCTTCTGTGATATTAATCCAGATGATTATACGATTGATGTAAGTAAAATAGAAGAATTGATTACTGAAGAAACCAGTGCAATAATTCCAGTTCATGTTTACGGGAATATATGCAATGTAATTGAAATCGAGCGGATTGCAAAAAAATATAATCTAAAAGTGATTTATGATGCAGCACATACTTTTGGAGTTACTGTTAATGGTGAAGGAGTAGGAAATTTCGGGGATGCATCCATGTTCAGTTTTCATGCCACTAAAGTGTTTAATACCATTGAAGGTGGAGCAGTTACTTTTAAGGATGCAGGATTAAAAACAAAGTTGGATGCCTTTAAGAATTTTGGTATTACTGGTCCTGAGTCTGTTGAATATATTGGCACTAATGCTAAGATGAATGAGTTTCAGGCGGCCATGGGCATTTGTAACCTTCGTCATGTAGATGAAGAGATTGAAAAACGCAGAAAACTTGTAGAAAGATATATATCAAATTTAAAGGGAATACAGGGGATAAAACTGACCAAACCACAGGAGAATGTAAAAAGCAATTATGCTTATTTCCCCGTTCTTTTTGATGGTTATAGAAAAACCAGGGATGAAGTTTTTGAAGAACTTAAAGAACATAATATTTATTCCAGAAAATACTTTTACCCATTGACCAATAGTTTTGATTGTTATAAGGAGAAATTTGATCCAGGGAATACCCCGGTTGCAAGATATGTTGCAGAAAGGGTATTGACTTTACCCCTGTATGCAGATTTAGATCTGGAGTATGTTGATAGGATTTGTGCTATAATTATAAGATAGGGGTGTATATAAAAATGAAAGGAATAATACTTGCCGGAGGAAAGGGAACCCGTCTTTATCCTATGACCAAGGCTGTTTCAAAGCAGCTTCTGCCTATTTATGATAAACCATTAATCTACTATCCTTTATCTGTTTTGATGTTGGCAGGTATCCGGGATATATTAATTATCTCAACACCTGAGGATACCCCGGTATATGAGAGATTGCTTGGAGATGGTTCTTCCCTGGGTATCAGGCTTACTTACACAATTCAGGACAAGCCCAGGGGGCTTGCAGATGCCTTTATTCTAGGGGAAGAGTTTATTGGGGATGATCGGGTATGCTTGATTTTAGGAGATAATGTATTTTATGGACAAGATCTGACAAAGGTACTTAATAAGGCTAAAGAACATGAAGAGGGTGCTGTTATATTTGGCTATCCTGTAAAAGATGCCAGGGCCTTCGGAGTTGTGGAATTTGATGAAAACATGAAGGTTCTTTCTATCGAGGAGAAACCCCTTAAACCAAAGTCAAATTATGCCGTCCCTGGATTGTATTTTTATGATAATAAGGTTGTAGAGATTGCCAAAAATATAAAGCCTTCTGCCCGGGGTGAACTGGAGATAACAGCAGTTAATAATGTTTATCTGGAAAAAGGGCAACTTGATGTTATCCTTCTTGGCCGTGGTATGGCCTGGCTTGATACAGGTACACCTGAGGGCATGCTTAAGGCTGCTGAGTTCGTTGAAGCAGTACAATCAAGACAGGGCTTTTATATTGCCTGTTTAGAAGAGATTGCCTGGAGAAGAGGCTTTATTGATGATGAAGGGTTAAGGCAAGTAGGCGAAAGTCTCGCAATGACTGATTATGGTAGATATATTCTGTCTTTATTAGAATGATAAAGAAATAATGAGGTGTTATAATATGAAAACAATTCTGGTTACAGGTGGGGCAGGATTTATTGGAAGTAATTTTGTAAAATATATGTTGGAAAAACATCCTGATTATAGAATTATAAATGTAGATCTTTTAACCTATGCAGGAAATTTAGAAAATTTAAAGGCTGTAGCAGATAACCCCAATTATGTATTTATTAAAGCTGATATCAGGGATAGGGAGAAAATCGATGAGATATTTTCTAACTATAAGATAGATTATGTTATAAATTTTGCTGCTGAATCTCATGTTGATAGGAGTATTGAAGAACCTGAAGTATTTTTAACTACTAATATAATTGGTACTCAGGTATTACTTGATACAGCAATGAAACATTGGAAGTTAGATCCCAATGATAAATACTGTAAGGACTACAAGCCAGGTGTTAAGT
>JAAYKZ010000098.1 GCA_012522165.1 Clostridiales bacterium | reverse complement strand
ATTTAATGCTATTCCATAGCTTTTTAGAAGGCTGCTAAAGTTGGGCATCTCATTTTCTGTAATTTCCATCAAAAATATTGCTCGACCTTGGTTTTCAAGATACTCTCTAATTTTTTGTTCCTCTTCAGCAGTAATATCCCTCTGTGGAGCTATGACCATTAATACAGTAGCATCAGATGGTACACTTTCCTCAGTTAGAAGGGAGAGGGTTTTGATTTCATAGTTTTCTAATTCCATTTGTTGTCTTAATTCATAAGGCAAAGCCTGTTCCATATGCCCTTCTAAGGTATAAACAACAGGCAATTTGTCCGCGGTTACATATTGAATGGCATTTGTAACTCGTTGCTCCAAAGCCAAGGATTCTGCCCGTGTGCCATATTGGTCTGATTTTATATTGAATAGATCATAGTAATCAATTATCTTAAACCTTTCGTCGCTTTCCACTATATAGCTGCCTTCTCTAAGGCTAGTTCCATCCTTAGTGTACTTGCTTGAAAAGGTAGGATTTTTTACAGGATCAATATAGGTAATAGAGATATTTTTATTAATTCTTCTATATCTTTGCAGTATTTCATCAAACATGGTATTTTCTTTACCCGTCTGATACAATCCAATTATTCGAATCTCCTGATCCAGGTTTTCCACTATTTTCTCAGTCTGATCCGATAGAGAAAACATACGGTTCTCAGTGAGATCTAACCTAAAGGGTATCTGATCCACCACCAGATTTATAACAACCAAAATAGCCAGAACAAAAGCTGTAAGCAAGGTGGCGTATCCGCCGTATTTAAACTTTTTATCTTTGAATGAGTCCATTATTTTCTTCCTGTTAGTTTTTGTATCTGCCTTTTTCACCCTAATCCCCCCTAACTCCATCGTTTTTTCTCAATTGCCCTTACTGTTAAGAAAATAAAGGCTGATGAAAAAGTAATATAATATACTATAGAACTTAAACTGAGTATTCCCATCTGAAAATCATCGTAGCGTTTTAATAGTGAAAACCATTCAAATACCCGTACAATAAATCCGTCGAAGAAAAATCTGTCAGCCAGGAAATAAGCGGCCACTATTATGGCTACTCCTACTAAGGTGGTAGCAACTCCTACATAGATATTTCTCGTATTGTAATAAACAAAGGCTCCAGCTGCCAAAGCCAAAATAACAGCAAAAACAATACCGGAAACACGATCTGTGGGAAGTCCCTGAGTAACCCAATCAAGAAGCCATACAAATAACAATGCGCTGAAGGTTATTACTGCAGCTATAACCTGGTTTTCCGTCAGAGAAGATATAAACAAGCCTATAGATATAAAGGAAGAACCTAGCAACAAAAATCCTATATATCCTCCTACTATCTCCCATACAGCTATATCTCCAAAGAAGGACATTATAATAGGGTATAGGCAAGTAACAAGTAAAGTTAGCAAAAATACTGTTACAGCAGCTAAATATTTGCCCAGTACTATTCCAGATATACTGAGAGGACTGGTATACAATAGCTGATCAGTTCTTAGTCTTTTATCATCAGGCATAAGTCTCATAGTCAAAATAGGTACCACTATCAGGAAAATAAAGGTTATACTCCCTAACACCGAGTTGTAATTGGAACTAGCGCCAAATATGTTTGTCAAAGCAAAAAAGAATCCTGATAGCAATAGGAAAAATCCCATAAATATGAAACCTGTAGATGAAGTAAAATAAGCTCTTAATTCACGTTTATATATTGCTAACATATTAGGACACCTCCCCATTTTCCTGAGTAGTTACCTGTAAGAAGATTTCCTCCAGAGTAAGATCCATGGATTTCATCTGAAGTATAGGGTATCCTGCACGGCTTAGTGCATTGAAGATAGGCCTACGGACATCTATATCCTTTTCAGCTTCTACCCAAACATCGACGGTATCTGGCTCTTTAACCCCTTGTGCCTCAACATATTTTATACCGGGAACATCCCTGAGAACCTTTACGGCTTGTTTTTCATTCGCAGCTATTCTTATGGATAGCTTACTACTCTCTCCCAATCTCTTAGATAGGTTTTCTGGGGTGTCACTAGCTACTATCCTACCCTTGTTTATAATTATGACCCGCTCACATACTGCACTAACCTCAGGCAGTATATGGGAGCTTAATATGACGGTATGTTTTCTTCCCAGATCTTTGATAAGATTTCGGATCTCAATTATTTGCTTAGGATCCAGACCTACAGTAGGTTCATCCAAAATAAGAACTGGTGGATTTCCTACCAAAGCCTGTGCCAATCCTACTCTTTGCTTATATCCTTTGGATAGGTTTTTAATAAGTCGATTTTGTACATCGGTTATTTTAACCAGCTCCATAATTCTTTCCATTTCTTGTTTTTTGTTCTTTGTGTTTGCTTTTTTAATTTCAAATACAAAGTCAAGATACTCCTTAACTGTCATATCCACATATAATGGTGGAAGCTCTGGCATATATCCGATGCGCTTTTTTACTTCCTCAGGATTGTCCAAAATATCGTACCCGTCCACTGTGACAGTACCCTCTGTTGCGGAAATATAGCCTGTGATAATATTCATTGTAGTGGATTTACCGGCTCCGTTAGGACCAAGAAATCCTACTACTTCCCCCTCATTTACGGTAAAATTTAAATTATCAACGGCTACATGCTGTCCATACCGCTTTGTAAGATTTTCAATTTTTATCAATTATTCTCCCCCCATTTCTGCATTTCAGGACATTAAATATCAATAATTATATCACTACTTTAGATATTATAGCAAAGTATTTTAAAAAAAATATGAATAAAGTGTTAACATTACAAGGGCAATTATGATTAACTAGGCCACTTCAAAGACAAACTAATGCCTTTAAAGTGGCCCTGCTACTTATTTAAAGCTTATGGTAAACTGGAAATGATGTTTTCCAGCAAACACCTTGTGTTTATCATCAAAATCCGTGGACCAAGCCATATCCCCACCTATCCCCGCCATGGCACCATCAATATTAATATAAATCTCATCCCGGCGAATTAGCTCATGCTCATGACTAGCTTTCCAGTAATCCTCCACAGTATTGTGATGGACATCAAAGGTAAAGAGAGGACCACTTATGGTAATACTATTACCATCATCATCGTTTAAGGTAAACCATCTGGTATCAACATGGCTGCCGTTGTGGCTAACAGGTACAAAGGGGAAATGAGTCTCTTCAACAGTAGACCTATACTCTCCTACGGGAGCAGACAGCTTTCTATCACAGTAGCTCTCTCCTGGACCTCTGCCATACCAATGTAAGTTCTCAAATCCTTTAGGTGCCACAAAGCTAAGTCCTACCCTTGGCACATGGACAAAGCTACTGTCTATATCCATGGCTGCACTAACTGTTATATCTCCATCTTTATAGATAGTATAGCTTACCTGACTATATATCTCTCCCTTATCCCCTGTAATCTTGTTGGTAAATAAAACATGGGCATTGCCCTCCTTGCAGCTAATACCATAATCCATATCCATAGGCTGGCGATGTAGCTTGCCTGGCACAAAAGAAGCCCACAACCCATTGGCCTCTCCCCACCATTTATCCTCTAAATGAAGGCCAGTCCTGCCTCTACTGAAGTTTTCTAGTCCACTATTTATAAGATACTCCTTACCCTTTCGTTCATAACTTAGGAGAAGGTTATCTTGACAATCAAAGATTACCTTAAAGTCTTCACCCTTTATTACCAATAAGTTCCCTTGTCGCTCTATACTAAGACCTGATCCAGAGGCAGACAGTTTTGGCATTGAAGGTGCTGGTCCCTTTATTTCAAACTGATATAGTGCTATCTCATGCCCTTTTTCTGCCCAAAGGTAATCTACAGCAGTCTTTACCCTAATGTTTACATAGACCTCATGGAGCTTATCTTTAACAGAAGAGAGATCAAGGTTAAAGCTTAAGTCCTGACTATCTTCTAGCCGGAATCCTTCATGGATAACAGGCAAATGAATGTGACCTTCTTCAACTTTCTTTCCATATACTAAAATCTCATATTCCAGGGCCAGCTCATCAAATCCTATATCATGGGTACGATTTTTTATTATAAACTCACCTTTATTCTTGTCCACCGCTTCTATGATAATAGGTGCTTGAGCCTGCTTTAACTCCAGAGCACTTGGTTTGGGGGTAAGATCGGATAGCACAAAGCCATTTGCACACATATAATGAGGATGTAGCCAGTCTGTTAAATCTTCATCCCAATCACCACCAAATCCAAAGAAACTTTCACCTTTTTCATTAACTGCTACCAGACATTTATCCTGCCAATCCCACACAAAACCACCTTGAAATATCTCATGTTTCTCAACAAGATAATTAAATTTCTCAAGATGGCCGCCAGAATTGGCTATATGATATGCATATTCAACCAACACTATGGGCCGCCTGTCCTCGTTATCTGCTATCATTCCATTAAGAAACTCCAATGGAGGATACATAGTTCCTCTTAAATCACTGGCAATGGGGCCAGGGTTATTGTTCTCATATTGAACCAGCCTTGTATTATCATACTCCCTAATCCAATTGGCCATGGCAGCATGTGCAGGCCCATATCCAGACTCGTTCCCCAAAGACCAGGAAACTATGGAAGGATGGTTTTTATAAATTATCACCATACGCCTTGCCCGTTCTAGCATGGACTCTGCCCACTCAGGATTATTGGCAATACTTCCTCCTACCCCATGGGTCTCTATATTAGTTTCACAAACTACCATAAGGCCATATTTATCACATAGGTCATACCATATAGGGTCATCAGGGTAATGGCTGGTTCTAACAGCGTTAAAGTTTAGCTTTTTCATCAATTTAATCTCTGCTATCATTTGCTCCCTGCTTACAGTGCGTCCTGTAAGCCAAAAATGTTCATGCCTGTTTACTCCCCTAAATATAACGCGCTTACCATTTAGTTTGATAACATTATTTTCAATGGATATCTTTCTAAATCCTACATTACAAGCTTCATAATCCCTTTCTTGACCCTCTCCATCTATTAAAGTAAACACTACTCTATATAAGTTTGGCTTATCAAAACTCCAAGGCAGTACATTATCTACTTTAAGCTCAAAGAATGCAGACTCACTAATGGGGCGCATCCCCTTAAATCTCCATTCATGACCTGTTGGTATAATAGGAGTGACAGTATCAACTGGTTTGGTAGATTCTATTAAAAGCCTGCCCTGTCTATCGTAGAGGGAAAGACGTATACAAGAATCTGCAAAACCCTCAGTTCTATTGACAAAGCATCGTGCCTTTATTATTCCTCCATCTTTGCCATCTGGTTCGGCATCTATCTTAAAGTCTTGGATTCGAAGCCTTGGCTTTGCTATGAGATACACAGATCTAAATATGCCGGATAAATGAAAATAGTCTTGATCTTCTAGCCATGTTCCGTCACAAAATCTGAGCACTATGAGGGTTATTGTATTTTCACCAGGCACCAGATACTGGGTTATCTCAAATTCTGAAGGCAACTTGCTATCCTGAGAATACCCTACAGGGTGAGCATTGATCCAAAGGTAGTAGGCAGACTCCACGCCTTTGAAGTTAATAAATACACACATGTCATTAAAATGTTCCGGTAATGTAAATGTTCTTCGATAAATGCCACAAGCATTCTCCTCTGGGATAAAGGGAGGATTATACTTTTTGTAGATATCCTGATCCTCTTTATAGCTTGTCTTAAGCAAATAATCCTGTCCTGTCCTATTCTTGAATGGATAGGGAGTGTTTACATAAACTGGTTTACCATAGCCTTGCAACTCCCAATTTCCAGGTACTTGTATTTTGCCCCACTTTAATTTATGAAGGTCATTAATTTTTTGGGGCAAATCCACTGGCCTTTCCACAAATGAGAAATCCCATTGACCATCAAGGGATAGAATATATTTTGAAGTTTCCCCCAATCTGGCCTGATGAATGCTTTCATATGCTCCCCATGGAAAATGAGCCGGAGCACGATTTATTTGAGTTATGTACTGATTTTGATAATCTGCCTTTCTATGAAAACCATTGAATATTTCTAACATTAAGCTCTTCCTTTCTACGACTTTACATATTTTTATACTTTTTTATATTTTAGAGTTTCTCTTTATCCATTAGCTTCTACAATTCTTCT
>JAAYKZ010000097.1 GCA_012522165.1 Clostridiales bacterium | reverse complement strand
GGCACTTATTATCCATTGACTTTCAGTAAATTTTTTTCTGCAACACTACTGATAATACTCTCAAAATCAATGTCAATCAAATTTGATCTACATATATGGTACCCCATCCTAAAAAGTGTAAACTACTTTTAAAATATTGCCATAAATAAACATATATATTATAATAATTATGACTTATAATTATTATAACTAATAAACAAAATTATATATAAGGGAGTGAAATAGTGGAAGATTTATACTTAACTTGTCACAGAAAGTTAATGGAGCTTAGCTGGAGTGTAATTAGAAAATCCAGATGTAATTTGGCTGAGCTAGGCTTTGCTTGGAATCAATATTCTGTTATGAAAGCCATTGAACAAGGGGAAGCCTTAACTTTATCAGAGATTAGTGCACGTGTTCATAGGAAAAACAACAATGTTACCACTATCATCCATTTTTTAGTATCCAAAGGCATAGTAGAGAGAATACCCGATGAAAAGGACAGAAGGATAATCCGCGTGAGGCTCACTGAAGAAGGGATAGCAATCCGCCAACAAGCTATGGAGCATCATGATAATTTTATTCTACAGTTATATGGGCCATTAAATGAGGATGAAATAAAAAAATTTATAGATGCTGTTGATGTAGTTTTAGAAAAGATCAAATAAGAGATAAAGGGGTGGAAATGTAATAGTGGATGATAAATCTGTACTATATAAGAATCTGGTAAAACATAAATGGCGGTATGCAAAGGGATTGTTTTTCTTAATTATAATCAATGTACTACAGATATTAGTTCCTAAGATTACCGGTATTGTAGTGGACGGGCTCAAAACATTAAGTCTAGAAAATAAAGACCTTTTATACTACGGAGCCTTAATGATTATAATTTCACTTATGATTTTTGTTTCCCACTACTTATCTAGGGTGCAGGTAATGGGAGCCAGTAATTTATTTGACTATGAAGTAAGAAATGAAATGTTTGATCATATGCTTAGCCTTTCCATGAGATTTTTTCATAGAAGCCGCATAGGAGAACTTATGGCCTTAGCCACTAATGATTTAGGCTCCCTTAGAATGATTTTATCTAGAGGTTTCAATTTGATAACCAATACCATAATTTTGCTTATTGGCAGTATAGTAGTAATGGCTGGTTATATGGACTTAAGGCTTACCATTTATGCATTTTTGCCTTTTCCCTTCCTAGTATGGATAATGGTTAAATTTGGGCCTATGATCAATAGAAGATTTAGAAGAGTGCAGGAATCCTTTAGTGATTTGACGCGAATGACTCAGGAAAATATATCGGGGATTCGTGTTATAAAGGCTTTTGTTCAAGAAGAAAATGAGATAGACAATTTCGCCCAGCTCAACCAAGAAAATTTCGATATTAATATGGCCCTGGCCAAGGTCCAGGCTATATTCTATCCTTCTATTGGTTTAATATCCTCTCTATCCTTTCTCATTACCTTTATATATGGAGGAAATTTAGTTATAAATGGCACCATAACTTTGGGAGATTTTGTTGCCTTTAACGGATATTTAGGCATCATCATCAGACCTATTATTTCTATAGGCATGATAATCAATTTTACGCAGAGAGCTAAGGCTTCAGCAGATAGAATTCATGTGCTATTTCAACGACAACCTGAAATAGTGGATGCAGGTATGCCTGATTCTCATCAAGAGAAAGAACAGTGGGAGAAGGGTATAGAGGGTAAAATAGAGTTTAGAAATCTAACCTTTTCCTACGGTAAAAATGAACCTCCCGTTCTGAAAAACATCAATTTAACCATAGAACCAGGCAAGACTCTAGGAATAATTGGAAAAGTGGGTAGCGGGAAGTCAACAATAGCAAATCTAATATTGCGGCTTTATAATCCTTTGGAAGAAGGGCAGCTATTAATTGATGGAGTGGATATAACTAAGGTTCCTCTTAAGCTTTTAAGGGAGAATATAGGCTATGTACCTCAGGATAATTTTCTCTTTTCCTCCTCTATTAAGAGCAATATCGGTTTTACTCCAGTAGAGCCTGATATAGATGAGATTCGTAGGGCTGCCCAAATAAGTCAGATTGACGATACCATAATGGAACTTCCAGACAAATATGAGACCATGTTGGGAGAGAGAGGGGTTAACTTATCGGGTGGTCAGAAACAGAGAGTTTCTATTGCCAGGGCATTAGTCAAAGACCCCTCTATATTGATACTGGATGACTGTCTGTCTGCTGTTGATACCGATACGGAGCGAAAGATACTGGATGAGTTAAAACCCTTTATGGAAAAAAGGACCTGCATAATCATTGCCCATAGGATATCTACCTTGCAGGATGCAGATGAGATTATAGTATTGGATGAAGGCAGGATTATAGAAAGAGGGAACCATGAGGAGCTTTTGGCTAATCAAGGTTACTACTACAGGATATATCAAAGGCAGCTATTGGAAGAAGAGATTCAGAGGGCCTAAGTATTGTATCCTGAACAAAATATTTAATAGAAAGGTATGGTAGTTTATGGAGCAGGATAAAAAATCCTTAAGGCAGGTATATGATAGAATAATCGTCAAAAGGATGTTGACATTTGCAAAGCCTTATTGGTATTTATTTGCAATAGCCCTTATCTTGATCTTAGCGGTAACAGGGGCGTCACTGGCTAGGCCCTATATAACCAAGATAGGAATTGACAAATATATGACCGGACATTCTGATGGCACCATGTCAGCCCAAGAAGCCAGCAAAGGGATCTGGTACCTAGGCGTATTGTTTTTTGTTTTAATTATAGTAGAGTTTGTTTTTAACTATTTACAGCATTATATTTTGGAATTAGCCGGAAAGAGGATAATAAAGGATATAAGGCGGAAGGTTTTTAGTCATGTGCAATATTTACCCTTGTCATATTTTGATAAAATGGCTGCTGGTCGTGTTGTAACAAGGATTACTAATGACCCGGAAACCATAAATGAGATGTTTTCCAGCGTTATGGTAGGCTTTATAAGAAGCGTTGTAGAAATGGCGGCTATAATAATTATTATGTTTAGGCTTAGCTATCGGCTTACCTTGGTGAGTTTCACTGTATTACCTCTTATTGTGATAGCAGCTGTACTATTTAGACGGACAGCACGAAGGGTATGGCAGAGGATAAGAGCCAAACTATCTGCCATTAATGCATTTTTGGCAGAACATCTAGCGGGAATGAAGATTATCCAAGTTTTTAACATGGAGGAAAAGAAGTACCAGGAGTTTGACCAAATCAACAGGGAGTTCTATGATGCTCACATGAAAAGAGTTGTTATATTCGGTATATTCAGACCTTTTATGGATGTAGTTAGAACCCTGGCTGTTGCATTATTACTATGGTACGGAGGCAGAAACATATTGGCAGGCCTCTTGGAGTTTGGAACCCTTTATATGTTTGTAGACTATATAGGCAGGTTTTATCATCCCATAATGGAATTAACTGAACAGTTTAATGTCCTTCAAAGTTCAATGGTATCTGCCGAGAGGGTGTTCAATTTACTGGAAGAAGCCCAGGAGCAAAACGTAGAAGGTAAGATTCAAGATATTGGTCAAATCAAGGGCGAAATAGAGTTTAAAAATGTATGGTTTGCATATGTTGATGAGAATTGGGTTCTAAAGGATGTATCTTTTAAAATTAAACCGGGGGAGTCTGTTGCATTTGTAGGTGCTACAGGCGCAGGCAAAACCAGTATTATTAACTTATTATGTGGATTTTACGAACACCAAAAGGGACAGATATTAATAGATGGCATAGATATTCGGGATATAGGAAAGGAAAGACTTAGGAAGAATATTGGTCTGGTGCTTCAAGATGTATCCTTATTCTCAGGGGATATCGCTACTAATATCCGCCTCTTTGATTCTGATATTTCTATGGAAGAGGTAGAAAAAGCTGCTAAGCATGTTAATGCTCATGATTTTATCCAAAAACTTAATGGAGGATACTCCCACCAGGTAGGTGAAGGAGGCGCTACTTTATCTGTTGGACAACGTCAGCTAATATCCTTTGCTCGGGCGTTAATACGGGATCCTAAAATTCTTGTCATGGATGAAGCTACTTCCCATGTTGATACTGAAACTGAAATTCTAATTCAAGATGCTCTAATAAATCTCATGAAAGGCAGAACCACTATAGCTATAGCACATCGTCTTTCTACCATTCAAAATGCAGATAAGATTATCGTTATTCACAAGGGAAGAATAAGAGAGATGGGCAACCATCAAGAGTTGCTAAACAAAAGAGGGCTATATTATAATCTATATAGATTACAATATGATCAAGAATATAAGGTGGTCTAGATAAGATATGAATAAGCTCAGATTTATCCATACTGCAGATATCCATTTGGGCAGTTTTTTGCATGTAGGGGGCGATTCTTTGCCTCCAGCCTTAGGGAAAGCTATTGAAACGGCTACCTTGGAAGGTTTTAGCAGGGTATGTGATTCTGCAATTTCCCATAATGTAGATTTTGTAGCTATTTCAGGAGATCTATACGATAGTGAGGCACGTTCTGTTAAGGCCATTAGTTATTTTATAGATCAATGCAAAAGGCTGGAAAAGGCTAATATTCATGTATTTGTTATTGCAGGCAACCATGACCCTTTAAGGCAAAGGCAGGAATTATTTAAGCTGCCCCAAAATGTAAAGCTATTGGCTGGAAGCCAGCCTGAAATATGTGAACTATTAGATGATAATGAGCGACCTATAGCCAGAGTAATAGGACAATCCTATACAAATACAAGGGAGCAAAAAAAGCTGCATTTAGACTACAGGGTTGCTGATAACAGTATCTGGAATATTGCCCTTCTTCACACACAACTGGAAGCTCCAAAGTCTAACTACATTCCCTGCTCCGTTGCTGAACTTAAGGACATAGAGGATATTCATTATTGGGCCTTAGGACATATTCACCAGCCCAGAATATTAAACAATAGCTTTCCCTATATAGCCTATCCGGGAATCCCACAGGGCAGAGATTTTGGTGAGCAGGGCAGGGGAGGATGTATGCTTGTTGAACTGGATCCTTTAGAAGGAGGAAAGATCACATTTATTCCTACAGCTCCTGTAATATATAAAAGAATAGATGTGTATATTGATGAGGATCCAGACAGCCTTCCTCAAAGCCTTGACGATTTAGAAGATATGCTTACTGAGCATGGTCATAGATTAATGGAGCAAGAAGGGGAGCAAGTTATCTATCCTATAGAAGGCTATGTAATTGAGTGGATCCTATGGGGAAGAGGGGATATCCATAATCAATTAAAGGAGCAGGAGCAGGAAGTCCTGCAGGAATTAACTGATAGATTAAGGAGGAAATTTGAGTCTAGTAGCCCTTTTTTGTGGACAGACTGTATAACCCTTAAAACCCAGCCCTCAATAGACTATGATAGCTTAATGAAAGATAGTCTAAAAGTACAAGAACTTGACAAGATTATTAATAGGTGTCTTGATGGCCAGACCATGAAGAGAAAACTTATTAGGGAACTGGGAGAAATATGGAGCGGGGATGAAGATCACGAAACCGGAAAAGAGTATGTATTTCATATGGATCAGTCTACTTTGGAAGAAACCTTGTGGAATGCCAAACAACTTATTATAGAAAAGCTGGTAGAAGGGAGGGAGTAGGCTTGAAAATTCAAAGGCTGCATATAGGAGATTTTGGGGTACTGAGGAATCAAACCTTGGAGGATATTCATCCTGGGATTGTGGTTATAGGTGGATTAAATCGGGCAGGAAAATCTACCCTTATGCAGGTACTAAGATATTTAGGTTATGGCTTTCCCCAATCACAGGGATTGCCTCCTGCCACTAGCAAAAATATGGCTGAAGCCGATATAAGATTAGATTCAGGGGATGTATATAATATAAGTTTAAACGGTCATGCTCAGCCGGTACTGAAAAGAGTGTCTGGTACGGGAGAGGAAGTCATTAGCGCTGAAGAATTATATGGCATAGATGCCTTTACATACAGGCAGCTCTTTACCATAACTTTAGACGAATTAAATAATGACTACGGACTTTCCGGCGATGAAAAACGAAAGCTACAATCTATATTACTAGGTGCAGG
>JAAYKZ010000013.1 GCA_012522165.1 Clostridiales bacterium | reverse complement strand
CTAAAAAAATCAACTAAATAATAGGAATAATATTGTTTTTTATAAAATGTAAGAAAACTCCCTTTGTGCATCCCTTTCATTGTAAAACATATATAATAATAAAAAGAACAACTTTCTATTCTATATCATACTCTACTAGATTCTTGTATTTTTTTGTTCAGTATGATAGAATTATTTTATAGACCAATCAAAGGGGATGTTTTTATGTGGAAAGAGTTTAAAGAGTTCGCTACTAAAGGAAATATAATTGATCTGTCTATTGGTGTAATCATCGGAGGAGCTTTCAGCAAAACAGTTACATCTCTAGTGAATGATATTATTATCCCTATCCTTAGTTTATTAACAGGTAGTATTGACTTTAGCAATCTTTTTATTAGTTTAGATGGAAAAAAGTATAAAACCTTAGCCGAAGCCACCGAGAATGGGGCCGCTACCCTAAACTACGGAGCTTTTATTACTGTACTTATAGATTTCTTTATCATCGCATTTTCCATTTTCTTTGTTATAAAGCAAATCAATAAGTTTAAGCCAAAACCTGCACCTGTCGAACCTACTACAAAAGAATGTCCTTATTGTATTAGTAAGATTTCCCTAAAGGCCACTCGCTGCCCCCATTGTACTTCTATACTAGAAGATTTGGATTAAAAAAGAAAACCTAGGCGTTCATATCATCGATACGCCTAGGTTTTGTGGTACACCCGGAGGGATTCGAACCCCCGACACCTGGTTTAGGAAACCAGTGCTCTATCCTGCTGAGCTACGGGTGCACAAAAGTCATATCATAATTGTTACCGTATAATTTTATACTATGTTGGCCCAAATGTCAAATAGGATTTTTATTTTATAACTTCACCAGCTCAATATTTCCCCAAGCTCCCAACTTATCATCTATAATAATTAAAACACCTAAAATTCCTGAAATATTCTTTGCCAAGCTTATTGCTCTTTGTATATCTTCTACCTTTTTAACAATATTCCCTATGGCTGTAGCAGCAGCATCGGCTAGTGCAACATCTTTAGATATGATAACCACTGCATCAGCTTGGCCGAAACTTAGGGAATGGCCTATTTTCCCCGAAGAAGTACATACCCCCAAAGGACAATCTTCTGGCTTTATTTTTATGCCAATTCTACCAGAAAGGGGAGAATCCCCAGCATAAATCCCTATTATTCTTTCCTTACTGCTTTTTATATATATATCACCGCCATTTTCGACGATTATTTCCCGGGAAAATTTTGATAACTCCTCACCCACATACTGGGCTATGGCTCCAGCTACTGCAGCCATAGGTCCTACACTACACTTTTGGGCTGCTTGACACATATCCTTTATAATGGGCAAAGCGTGGACAGGACAGGGTAATGGTTTCAGTGAAGTCAAAAATTCAGGGACTTCCCTGATATAATCTTTAATATCCTGACGATATTTTTTAATTACGCCAACAGCCTCTTTGGTGAATCTCTTGTATGCCCCAATATTTAGATCAGTCTGTTCAACCTTTACGTTAAAGTAAACCAAATCTTGGGAGCTATACAGCTGCCTATAGAATCTTTCCTGTTCCATATTGATCCTTTCATGAGATATTGCTCTCTAAAGTTAATCCTTTTCAATAACTTATTCTATAATCATAACAATCATCATCATAGTACCTATTCAAACATATTAACGTCAATAGCCTTTACAGGACAAGCTCTAATGCACAATTCACATACTAGACACTTTTTTTCATCAAAGTTTAATTTCCATGTTTCAGTATTCATATGCAAGGCATCTGAAGGACAAACAGCGGTACAGGCTCCGCAGTCTATACATTCACCCTGATTTCTTACTATATTTTTATTAAAGGGACGATATTCAATTCCATACTCCCTAGTAAACTCTAGTGCTCTCTGGATATTTTCCTCGGTTCCCTCCAGCTCAATGGTCAGCCTGCCTCTCTTACCTGGCTGAATTTCTGCCTGGAGAATATTAAAGATCACATCATAATCCTTTACTAAATGATAGGTAAAGGGTTTATCAGTTCTTTCTGGAGGGAAATATAGTATAAGCTTTATTTTTTTCATCTATTTCACCACCATATCTTTTAATGGATTGAAGGTTCTTTCCTTAGGCAAAGGCTGCACTGGCTGCTGTAATAAAAACTCTCCCTTTTGTATACTCTCTTTCAAAAGATTTGCTATCTCTCTAGCCCTTCTTAAACTGGACAGGGGTGCAGTTTGAACCTTCTTTCCATTTAATTCTATACTCCCACTACGAAGCTCCTCATAGCTTACCTTCCTTAAAGTGGGTCTAGATCGGCTGGGTACACTATAATCCACTACATTAGTATATAAATCCTTATTGGAAACAGCCAAAAACTCCATCATTTCTTCATCCACTACAGGAATAGGTATACCTATTCCTACAAACATTGTTGTACCGTATCGGTTAAAGCTGGCCGCCCTTAGATATCTCGAGTTCATTTCCTTTAAGTTGCCTATTACTGCAAGGGTTGCCCCCGAATACATGGTGGTATCCTCATCAATTTTTTCTTTATTTAATACAAATTGGGTTCCCTCCCAGGCAATATAGCCCTGAGCACCTGCAAGAAATATTCTGGTTCCTATGCCTATGGTTCTAAGTTCGGGGTCATTTAGTAGTGGGCTTAACTCTCCTGATGTAGAATAGGTTACATTACCACATTGAGGCAGTAGGGTTCCCATATAGGTGTCCATAACTTTACTGGAGGTATTGGTGGCAGCACTGTAGTTTTGATATACATTTCTTGGATTAAACAGATAAGCCTGATTTAAGTCCTCTAAGGTTATATAGGTGTCAATCTCCAGCCTAGGATAACAATCAGTTCCATAGGATTTTGCTACTAGCCTTACCTTTTTTCCATCTACCAGGTCCTGAATAACATGAGCTCCACCATATTCCATTCCCCTGGTCTCTGACAGCTCAGTAGCCCCAATATAAGTATCAACAGCAGCTAAGCCTCCATAAGCTGGTACATCATTTAGCCATATCTTGCACATACGAATAGGTGGATCAGAATGGCCAAAGTTTATAAAAGCTCCTGAAGAACACATGGGCCCAAAGGTGGCGGTGGTTACAACGTCCACCTGCCTAGCCGCCTCTTTGATACCCTTTTCTTCCACTATATCAATAATCTCTTCAGCTGTGGCCACCACTACTGTACCATTGCGTATTTTCTCATTTATCTCTTCAAAAGTTTTCGCCATAAGAACCCCACTTTCTTTTTAATTATTAGTGCTTGCCAGTTTGGTCAAGATTTTGTTGCTGCGATCTATAAATTTCATCATCTCTTCGCTGTCCAAAGGTTTATGGGAAATAAGGGCTAAATCGTATATCTGCTGGCATATCATTTTTGTATCTTCATCTCTAGATCTATCCTTAGATAGTTCTACCAGCGACTGAATAAGGTCACTATTTCTGTTTAATACCAAGGTCTCTTCCCTAGGAGGAGTATAACCAATACCCATATCCCCAAATCTGGCCATCATTTCCTCCATTCTTCTGGATTCCTCGGAAAGCAAAATCATAGCTGGCAGGTTTATATTCTTTAGACCTTCTACCCTTATCTTTAATTCGTCTTTATTTATTGCTTCTTTAAAGATTTTTTCTAAAGCTTTATCAATCTTTTTATTGGATTTTTCCTTATCCTCATGTTGACTCTCCTTCAAACTTTCAGAGATATCGGCATCTACCCTTTTAAATTTGATGGGTTGCCTTTTCATCTCTAGGAAGGATATGAAGTGGTTATCAATTATATTGTCTAGATATACTGCATCCAAATCATTATCTTTAAATAAACGGATATATTGAGACTGCTGATCCTTGTCACTAACATAGAACACCTGATTTTCGTGCTTGTCCTTATTTTTATCTAAATACTCATCTAGAGTAATATATTCCTCATCTAGGTTTTTGAAAATTATAAAATCCTTTACTCTATCATAAAACTTCTCATCTCTCATACATCCGTATTTAATAAAGGGATTGATATCATCCCAATATTGGTTATAGTTATCCCGCTCATTTTTAAATAGGGAAGATAGCTTATCAGCTACTTTCTTAGATATATATGCTGAAATCTTTTGAACATAACCATCATTTTGTAAAAAGCTACGGGATACATTAAGGGGTAGATCCGGACAATCAATAGTACCCTTAAGCAGCATTAAAAATTCTGGGATTACCTCTTTTATGTTATCCGCAACAAATACCTGGTTGCAGTATAGTTTAATCTGCCCTTCTAGAGTATCAAATTGATTGCTTAATCTTGGGAAATACAGGATTCCCTTAAGGTTAAAGGGATAGTCCACGTTTAGATGAATCCAAAATAGGGGGTCGTTAAAATCGCTGAATACCTTGTGATAAAATTCCCTATACTCTTCCTCCGTACAATCATTTGGATGCTTTAGCCACAGGGGACGGGTATGGTTTACAGGTCTTTCTTCCTCTTTGTTTTTCTTATTCTTGTCACTGAGATCATCGAAATAGATTTCCACTGGCAAGAAACTGCAGTATTTATTTAAAATCTCCCTAAGCCTGTAAGCCTCCAAAAATTCTTTACTATCATCAGAAATATAGAGGGTGACAGTAGTTCCCCTAGTAGTTCTACTGTCAGAAGGCTCCATACTATATTCCATCCCTGTTTCACTGATCCAACGCACAGGATCCGCTCCCTCTTGCCAGGAAAGAGTATCAATCTGCACTTTTTTTGATACCATAAATGCGGAATAGAAGCCTAATCCAAAATGTCCAATTATTTGGCTTTCCTCACCAGGCTTATCCTTATATTTTTCCATAAATTCTTGAGCACTGGAAAAGGCTACTTGGTTTATATATTTCTTAACTTCATCGGCAGTCATACCTATACCGTTATCAATAACCTTAATGATGCCATTGTCCTTATCCAATTCAACTCTAACCTGCAAGGCAGGTTGTCCATCAAGATTAACTTCTCCTATATTTGATAGCCTTTTAAGCTTTTGGATGGCATCACAACCGTTGGACACTAATTCGCGAAGAAAAATATCTTTGTCGGAATATAACCATTGCTTTATTATAGGGAAAATGTTTTCAGTATGAACAGCAATATTTCCGCTATCTCGAATCATAAATATTCCTCCTCGCCTTTTATCTCTTTTTATTTTACATCAGACATATTACTTGTCAAGAAAGAGGGCTGATAAAATCCCGCTTAAGCGGGATTTTACAGTTATTTGTCTCTTTCTTCTACTATATCTATTTTACCAAATACTACGTTGGCTTCAATAGTAAGCTGGGGAGTGCCTTCTCCTATTCTATAGGTATGATCTCCAAAAACTATAGTTGATCCATCGGGGGTATTGCCGCTTCCAAAAGCAGAACTTAACTTAATTACAGTAGGTATTTCAGGATTAATCTTTACTAGGGCATTGCCGAAAACATTATTTATTTGGATTTTATCTCTAAGATTCTCTTTTGGAATAGATGATAAATCAATGACCATATTACCAAAGATTATATTATATTCCTTTTCAGGATCCACTACCTGTACCATACCATCAGAAAAAAACATGTCCGATCGATTTCTAGTATGGAATCCACCCATCAAGGCAGATATTCCCATAGCTACAAAAAGAACTCCTACTATAATTCTGAGCAAAGAGATATTAAGCTTAAATTGATATTTTAAAATTACCAGAATACCTATTCCAATCAAAAAAATTCCCCAAAAATAGTTATGTGCACCTCTCATATCATAGCCCCCTTTTTTTATCTTACAATTGGATCAGGGTAGAAAATGGCGTTAAATTATCTGAAAATAGTTTTTTGCATTATTAAAGCATATATCCTGAATTATTTTGCCTAAGAAATTCATGTCCTTAGGAACCTCTCCATTTTCAGCCCATTCACCTATAATATTACATAGAATTCTTCTAAAATATTCATGCCTTGTATAGGATAAGAAGCTTCTAGAGTCAGTAAGCATTCCTATAAAGCGGGTAAGTAAACCTACGTTGGCCAAAACCTTCATCTGTTCTTCCATACCATCTTTTTGATCATTAAACCACCAGGCTGAACCAAATTGAATCTTGCCAGGAATCCCATCTCCCTGGAAGTTACCTGCCATAGAAGCTAAAACATAATTATCTTTGGGATTTAAGGTATATAATATTGTTCTAGGTAATGCATTTTCAACGTCCAAAGCATCTAGAAAACGTGATAAATTATAAGCGATGTTGTGGTCATGGATTGAATCAAAACCTGTGTCGGGACCTATTTGTCTAAACATTCTAGTATTGTTATTGCGCATAGCACCTATATGAAGCTGCATTGTCCACCCTAATTTTGCATACAACTTACCTAAAAAAACCATAACAGCAGTCTTAAATGCATCCTCTTCTTCCAAACTTATATCTTCTTGATTCCGTCCTTTTCTCAAAATCTCGTCAAGCTTTTTACTATCCGCTTCTTGATAAGGGACATATTCGAAGCCATGGTCTGATAGGCGGCAGCCCCTTTGGTGGAAATAGTTTATTCTTTCCTCTAAGGCAGCTAGATACTCATCAAAAGAATTAATCTCTTTTCCAACTATTTCTTCTAGCCTGTCTACCCAGTCCTTAAATGTGTCTTTGTTGATGTCCACGCCCTTGTCAGGACGGAAGGTAGGTACCACCTTTACATCAAAATCATCTAATGTTTGAATTTTTTCGTGGTATTTTAGATCATCTAGGGGATCATCAGTTGTGCCTATAAGTTTAACATTGGATTTCTTAATAAGTCCTCTTGGAGTAAAGTCCTCAGTTTTTAACATTTCATTAGCCTTATTCCATACCACTTCAGCAGTATCTTCATTTAGTAGCTCATATATACCAAAATATCTGCGAAGTTCTAGATGAGTCCAATGATATAAAGGATTACCTATAGTATAAGGAACGGTACTAGCCCATTTTTTAAACTTCTCAAAATCATCTCCATTACCGGTTATATACTTTTCCTCTATCCCATTGGCCCTCATGGCCCTCCACTTGTAATGATCTCCATAAAGCCATAGCTCTGTTATATTGTTGTACTGCTTATTTTCCCAAATCTCCTTAGGGCTTAAATGACAATGATAGTCATAGATTGGCATATCCTTTGCATAGTCGTGATATAACCTAATAGCCGTTTCACTTAACAACAAGAAATTTTCGTCCATAAATTTTCTCATATTATCCCCCCCGCCGTAACTCTCATATAAATAAAGTATACTACTTATAATTTACCATTCTTAATTAATTAAAGCAATTATAATTATTTAAATAAGAAAATTTTTTCCACATTATCCACAATGCACAGAGCTTTTAGTTGTGAGCTTTTGAACACTTTATTCTTTATTCTAGATAAGTTATCCACATATTATCCATACAATTGTTGATAACTTGTTTAATTTTTTTATAACAATGAATAAAAAGAAGGATTTTATCCACAGAAATTCACGTTTTTCGTGATTTTGTGGATGGAATTGTGGATAACATGTTTTTTCTTGTGGAATTTATTAAAATATCCACATCTTATCTTATTGACAAATTTCATTTTTACTGTCATAATCAATTTTAGTGACAATTGCATAATTTTATTCATATGGTTGCTATTAAGTATAATTTTATGCATTATACTGATCACTAATACAGAACTTTCTGTTTTTAGTAAGGCTTTTATCTATATATGAT
>JAAYKZ010000096.1 GCA_012522165.1 Clostridiales bacterium | reverse complement strand
TCCATCTACAATAGTTTCCGCATTGTAGGGAGCAGGCGATGCTACTGCATCTTCCCAGAAAGAATAATTATAACCTGGTGCATAATCAGCAGCATGCACAACACTGCCATATCCTGTGAAGGTAAAAAACATCAATAATATAAATACAATACACAGTTTAAATTTATCGTTGCTGACTAGCTTTTCAGCCATAGCTCAATGCCTCCTTCTAGTCTTTAATTCCAGAAGATGCCATGGTTTCAATTACGCTGCTTTGTGAAATTATAAACAGAATAATAGGAACTATCATAAGTATTAATCCTACTGCTGCACCTACTCCTGCCCTGGCAATTCCACCTTGAATTATTTGCCCTAGGGCATAGTTTAAGGTCTTTAAATTCTCGCTGTATATGAAACTGCCGCCATCGGAACCCCATAGAGCAGGGAATCTTAAGATTATAAGAGTTAACCAGGCAGGCTTTACGTTAGGCATTACTATCTGCCAGTAAATACGATACTCGCTGGCTCCATCAATTTTGGCTGCCTCTAACAAAGCCGATGGAATCTGCTCCATAAATTGCTTCATTAGAAAGAGCCCTAAGGGAAAAGCCAAAGCTGGAATTATTATTGAAGAATGTGTATCTATCCACCCCACTCTAGACATGATCATATAGTTAGGAATAGCAGTAACATGGGGTGAGAACATTAAGGATAACACTACAATATTGAATATGGTTTTTGAACCTGGAAAGGAATACTTTGCCAAGGGATAGGCTGCTGCAGAAGCAAATAAGACATGTCCCAGTGTGCCTATCACCGATATAAGAATGGTATTTGATATATACCTTGAAAAGGGTACCCATGAATTACCCATTAAATTTATCAGGTCATAAAAGTTATTCATAGTAGGATTTCGTACAAAAAACTTTGGTGGAAACAGAAATATTTCGTCTAAAGGCTTAAAGGCATGGTTTATGGTGTATATTAGAGGCAAGGCCATAAAGGCACCAAAAAGTGCAAGAAGTAAGAATAGCAATAGGGTCACAGCAAATGAACGGTTTAGTTTCTTTCTAGTCACTTCCTTCACCCACCTATCTTCCTCAATAGTTTTTGCGTTACAAGGTTAGTCCCCATCATGATTGCAAAAAGAACAGTTGCTATAGCAGAGGCATAGCCCATCTCAAAACGTATTGTTCCATAATCCATAAGATGAGTTACTATAGTGTGACCAGCATAGTTAACACTTGGGAATCCTGCTAAGGCTATTGAAACATCAGCAACAGCCAGAGAAGATGTGATCTGCATTACAGCTCCGAATAACAGCTGGGGTCTCATAGAAGGTAAGACTATGTACCATAACTCCTGCCATCTGTTTTTTATGCCATCTACGGCTCCAGCCTCTATTATAGTTGGATCCAAGTTCTGTAGTCCTGCTATAAATGCCAAAAAACTTGTTCCAAGGCTCATCCATAATTGTACAATTATAATTACACCTAAAATATATTGTTCGTCTTTAAGCCATTGTATGGGTTCGAGTATAATTCTT
>JAAYKZ010000012.1 GCA_012522165.1 Clostridiales bacterium | reverse complement strand
TCTGCAAGTCTAATAAAGTTTTGGTCTATAAGGTATTGCATATCTATGTTATTTTTTATTTCTCCGTAGTCGTATAGGTTATTTAAACTTTTCACCAACTCATTTATGTTTATCAAAGGTCTCACCTTCTTTTGCTTTAAGCAAAATTCTAACTATTTGCTTTTACTTTCGACATGTCGAAGTTACCTTCTATAAGGTCTTCTACATCTTGCTTGGCTTCTTTTATCAACTGCTTCGATAAATATACATTATCTATCGCTTTTATTACTCTCATGTTTATTTCTTGCTTTAACTTATTATCTATAACAGGTATAAAAATGTCACCTATATGTTCTAATGATAAATGCCTATTTGTTGCACCAGTTACTCCCTTTAGGATACCTAATTGTCCGATAAAAGATTTTAAATATAGCAGTACATATGCTGCATCATTTTTATCTTTCAATCTTACAAAGGCTGTATCCGATGATAAAGTTGCTTTACTATACTTACTATTATAAAACAATGACACTTTTCCTATTGTTGCTCCCGTGATTGCAAAAATTAAATCATACTTTTCTAACTGACTTGATTTCTTTTCTGAATATGTTTTTTCATCTACCAATTCCGCAGTGTCAAAATTAATAAGCAAATCATCCAAATCCGAGATTCTAATATAAGGAATTGATTTATTATCTAAACTTGTATAACTAAATCCCTTACCGACATTTGCAATCTCACTAATCCTTTTTAATTTTAATCCCTTTTTATACATTTCATTGTTTATGAAATTAGTTTCATTAATATAATATTGGCTATCAATTCTTATCTCAATTGACTCTCCATATATCCAATTATATATTTTAGGTGCATCTTTTACTCTTTCATTAAAATAACTCAACTTTAATTCAGCATTTAATATCTCTTCAGCCTCTTTCTTCAACCTTTTCGCTTCTTCTCTCAACTCTTCTGCTTTTCTAACCTTATCTCCTATGTATTTTTGAATTTCAGGAGATGGGATGGGGATTTCTAATTTATTAATATACTCTTGTGTAATATGAGGTTGAGCAATGCCAGAAGTAAAATACCCAATTTGGGCTTGAACTATTTTACTCATAAAAGCAGCACATACATAATAATTATCTAAATTAGAGTTTAACCTTATTCTTGCTAATGTTGAACCTACGCACATTTCCTTATTTTGATGTCTTGGTACAATTGCCGTGATTCCTAAAGTTCCATCCTTTGAAAAAATTATATCTCCTTGCTTTAAAATTATTTGAGGTTGCTCATAGACCTTTTCTCTTTTAGCCATAACAGCATTTTCTAAATCAATATAATTATCTTTTATATCAACCGTCCTGAGTAAATATACTCCATCTTCGTCTACATAATCATCTGTTGTTAGTCCCTTCCATCCAATCATTGCAGTAACTTTAGCAATGTCTGACACTTTTTTAAAGTTAAAAGTATTTTTAGCCTTTGCAAAATCAAGGTAATCTCGATTATAAGAATTAGCAGATAATCTCTCATTAATAATTCTGGAATTAGCCCATATCGCAAAAGGCTTATTACTGTATACTTTATAATCTATTTTATTTGTAATCATGCCTAATCTCACCACCTATTCTACATCCTCTGGCATACCCTTTTTATAAGCCTCCACAATCTTTAACAAGTCGTTATGGTCATCGCCTAACTGCACTTCTACATTCTGTTTTACTGTAAATCCTACTTCATCTGCCACTGCCATGAATACAGGACCCTGTTTTTCTCCAGGATGCTCCTTCTTCTTTAGGTACAGTAGCGAAGTCTTTGCACCTGCACCTGAAAGGGCAAAAGTTTCCTGCGGAAGGCTTATAACTGCTTTTAGTATGGCTTTGCCGCCCTCAAATTCACCAGTTACAGGGTTTTTCTTACCCATTATATATTCACGGACATATTTATCCCCTGAATTAGATAGTATTCCATCTGGTACAACTATCATTAATAATCCACCTGGCTTTAACAGTTGAAGGTTTCTGTCTATAAATAATACTGCTGGGTCTACGGAATTTACTTCTTTCCACTTACCTCTGCTATCTGGCTTTGACCCAAGAGATAAACCATAAGGACTCATTCTATTTT
>JAAYKZ010000095.1 GCA_012522165.1 Clostridiales bacterium | reverse complement strand
TCATATATATGGGTAAAAAAATGAGGACTATGGATGGTAACACAGCTGCCGCACATGTTGCCTATGCCTTTACTGATGTGGCTGCCATCTACCCCATCACTCCATCTTCTAACATGGCAGAAGTAGTAGATGAGTGGAGTGCACATGGTCGTAAAAACATTTTTGGACAGACTGTAAAGTTAACCGAGATGCAATCCGAAGCTGGAGCTGCCGGTGCTATGCATGGTGCTTTGGCTACTGGTTCACTTGCAACTACCTTTACAGCATCACAAGGCCTACTCTTGATGATTCCAAATATGTACAAGATGGCTGGTGAATTGCTACCAGGAGTTATACATGTAAGTGCTCGTGCTGTAGCATCCCATGCGCTATCTATTTTTGGTGATCATTCAGACGTAATGGCTACCCGCCAAACTGGGTTTGCACTGCTTGCTTCAGGTAGTGTTCAGGAAGTTATGGATCTAGCCGGAGTGGCACACTTAAGTGCTATTAAATCCAGAATTCCCTTTTTACACTTCTTTGATGGATTCCGTACTTACCACGAATATCAAAAGATTGAAGTTTTAGACTATGATGATCTAGCTTCTTTGGTTGATTATGAAGCTATTGACAGATTCCGTAAAAACTCTTTAAATCCTGAAAAACCTGTAACCAGAGGAACAGCTCAAAACCCTGACGTGTTCTTCCAAGCTAGAGAAGCATCTAATCCTTTCTATGATGCAGTACCTGATATTGTAAATGAATACATGAAGAAGATCTCTGAGCTAACTGGAAGAGAATACAAGCCCTTCAACTATTATGGTGCTCCAGATGCAGAGTATGTAATTGTTGCTATGGGTTCTGTAACACAAACCATCGAAGAAACCGTTGATTACCTATTAGCTAGGGGAGAAAAAGTAGGTCTAGTTAAAGTACATCTATACAGACCTTTCTCTGAGAAATACTTCTTAGACGTTCTACCATCAACTGTCAAGAAGATTGCAGTACTTGATCGTACTAAAGAACCTGGTGCTGCTGGAGAGCCCCTATATCAAGACGTGAAATCCATACTATATGGAAGAGAAAATGCTCCTTGCGTCATTGGTGGAAGATACGGCTTAGGTTCCAAGGATACTACTCCTACACACATTAAAGCTGTATATGACCACTTAAAGACAGATGACGCAAAAGATGGATTTACTATAGGAATAATTGATGACGTAACCAATACTTCCTTGACTCCTTCTGAGCAGATAAATACATCCCCTGAGGGAACTGTACGCTGCAAGTTCTGGGGTCTAGGATCTGACGGTACTGTTGGTGCTAATAAAAATGCTATCCAAATTATCGGAGACAATACCGATCTATATGCTCAGGCATACTTCTCTTATGACTCCAAAAAATCTGGTGGGGTAACTGTTTCCCATCTACGCTTTGGAAAGCAGCCTATAAAATCTACTTATCTAATTGACGAAGCTGATTTCATCGCTTGCCATAATGAAGCTTATGTTAATCAGTTTGACATTCTCAAGGGACTTGTCAAAGGTGGTACTTTCGTACTTAACTGCACCTGGAGTCCTGAAGAGTTAGATGAGAAACTACCAGCTTCTATTAAGCGATATTTGGCTGAAAAGGATATTAACTTCTATATCATCGACGCTGTTCGTATAGCTGAAAGTGTTGGTCTAGGCGGCCGAATCAACATGATTATGCAGACTGCTTTCTTTAAGCTAGCTAACATTATTCCTGTTGATGACGCAATTAAATACCTAAAGGATGCTATCCAAAAGACCTATGGTAGAAAAGGCGAACACATCGTTAAGATGAACTGGGATGGTGTAGATCAAGCTTTAGATGCCCTAATCAAAGTTGATGTTCCAGCAAGCTGGGCTGACGCAGTAGATGAAGAAACCGTTAAAGAAGAAGATACCAGACCAGAATTCATTAAAAACATCTTAGAGCCCATAACCAAGCAAGAAGGTGACAACCTACCTGTCAGTGCTTTTGCTGGTATAGAAGATGGTACCATGCCTGCAGGAACTGCAGCCTATGAAAAGAGAGGTATAGCTACCCATGTTCCTGAATGGCAGATTGAGAATTGTATCCAATGTAACCAGTGCTCCTTGGTTTGCCCTCATGCAGTTATTAGACCTTTCCTACTTGATGAAGAGGAAATGGCTAATGCACCTGAGGACTTTGAAACCAAGCCTGCTATAGGCAGAAACTTTAAAGGACTGGGATACAGAATTCAAATCAGTCCCCTTGATTGTACTGGATGCGGCGTATGTGCTGACGTATGCCCTGCTAAGAAGAAGGCATTGGTTATGAAGCCAATTGATACTCAGGTAGAAAAACAAAAACCACTTTGGGACTATGCTATCAATGAAGTTACTCCTAAGAAAGACTTAATGGATAAGTTCAGCATTAAGGGCAGCCAGTTCCAAGAGCCTCTACTTGAATTCTCAGGAGCATGTGCAGGTTGCGGTGAAACTCCTTATGCTAAGCTACTGACTCAGCTCTTTGGAGACCGCATGATCATTGCTAACGCTACCGGATGTAGCTCAATCTGGGGAGGTTCCTATCCATCTAGTCCTTATACAACCAACAAAGAAGGTTGTGGACCTGCATGGGCTAACTCACTCTTTGAGGATAATGCAGAGTATGGATACGGTATGTTCCTAGGTGTAGAGCAGAACCGAGATAAACTAGCCAAACTAGCAGTAGAAGCTATGGAACAAAATATTGATGCAGAGCTTACTGCGGCTCTAAATAACTGGCTAGAGAACAAGGACAAGGGAGAAGAATCCCAGGCTGCAACAATGGAGCTACTACCATTGCTTGAGAAACATAGGGATAATGAAACCGTCAAAGCTATCCTGGATCTCAAACAATACCTAATTAAAAAATCCCAGTGGATCTTTGGTGGAGACGGCTGGGCTTATGACATCGGCTTTGGCGGACTGGATCATGTATTGGCATCCGGCGCAGACGTTAACGTATTAGTATTTGACACTGAAGTATACTCCAATACCGGTGGTCAGGCTTCTAAATCTACTCCTACAGCAGCTGTGGCAAAGTTTGCAGCGGCTGGTAAGCGAATCCGCAAGAAGGATCTAGGACGTATAGCAATGACCTATGGTTACGTATACGTTGCTCAAATCGCCTTAGGTGCCGATATGAACCAGGCTATTAAGGCTATCAAGGAAGCAGAAGCTTATCCTGGACCATCCCTAATCATTGCCTACTCACCATGTATCGCACATGGTATCAGAGGCGGTATGGGTAAGAGCTCTGCTAGAACCAAGCAAGCTGTACAATGCGGTTACTGGCATCTATACCGCTACAACCCATTGCTAAAAGAAGAGGGCAAGAACCCCTTCACTCTGGATTCAAAAGAACCTACAGAATCCTTCCAGGATTTCTTGATGACAGAAGTACGTTATACTTCCTTGGCCAAGACCTTCCCAGAAGTTGCTGAGGAGTTCTTCAAGAAAGCTGAAGAGGATGCCAAAGAAAGATACAGAATCTATAAGGCCATGGCAGAAACTCCATTGGCATAAACATACAAGTATAAAAACCCCCTATCGGGTAGCCACTTACCCAATAGGGGGTTTTTTCATCTTTGAAAGCTATTTATTATTTAATTGGTTATCTACCTACTCAGCCAGGGATTCCTTTCTAAACAAAACTTCCTGCTTTCCCCAAGTCTTTCCTATCTCCACGCTTGACTTCAGCTTTTTTATCCTCCTTCAGGTTTTCAAAGGCAGTGGAAATCATAAGCTTTATTCTATTTAGTTGGTTTACCTCACTAGCGCCTGGATCATAGTCAATGGCTACAATATTAGTTCCAGGAAATACGCGCTTCAATTCCTTTATCATACCCTTGCCGGTAACATGATTAGGCAGGCAAGCAAAAGGTTGCATACAAATAATATTTTTGACTCCATTTTCAATGAGTTCCACCATTTCCCCTGTTAAGAACCAGCCCTCACCAGTATGATGTCCTAAGGATAATACTTTTGAAGCTCCTTTAGCAATCTCCTCAATAGGCTTTGGTACCATAAACTTCTGGGTTTTTTCTACAGCCCTCCTGTAAACACTTCTATAAAGTTCCATACCTTTAATGGCAGCCTTGCCTAAAATCTGATCCCTCTTACTGCCAGACATATACTTATATTTATAATCTGTATTGAATGCACAATATAATAGAAAGTCCATTAATCCAGGCATCACTGCCTCTGCACCTTCAGCTTCAACAATATCCACTACATTGTTATTGGCAGTAGGATGAAATTTTACAAGTATTTCCCCTACAAGACCTACTCTGGGTTTTACTTGGTCTGTTATCTCCAGCTCATCAAATTCTCTTACAATGGAATTTACATTGTGTTTAAAGGTTTTCCAATCCGGTCTTTCTAGGGACTCTATACACTTTTCTGCCCATTTCCTATATAGGGCATTTGCAGAGCCAGGTATTTTCTCATAGGGCCTTACCCTATAAAGGACATTCATAAGAACATCTCCATAGGTTATGGCCATCATAGCCCTATTAAGAACTGCTCCAGTTATTCTAAATCCTGAGTTTTTTTCCATGCCCTTGGCATTGAGGGATATAACCGGTACATGCTTAAAGCCAGCATCTCTCAGGGCTTTTCGTATAAAGCCAATATAGTTTGTAGCCCTGCATCCGCCGCCAGTCTGGGTAATAATTACCGAGGTATTGTTAACATCATATTCCCCTGACTTAAGTGCCTCTATTATCTGGCCTGTAACCAGTATAGCAGGATAACAGGCATCGTTGTTTACATATTTTAGACCTACCTCTATAGCCTCTTTATCTTGTGATGGGAGAACCACTATATTATATCCCGAATAGTTGAGCGCTTTTTGTATTAGTTCAAAATGAATGGGAGACATCTCCGGTGCCAATATGGTATGTTTAGCCCGCATTTTCTTGGTAAACTCTATTCTTCTATATTTATTATCAATTTTCTTAGGCTCCATATTATTTTTTTCCCTTTCCTCTATAGTAGCCTTTAGGGAACGAAGCCTGATCCTTGCTGCTCCAAGATTATTACCTTCATCAATTTTAATAGCAGTATAGATTTTGGAGTGACCCTTTAATATCTCCTCTACCTGATCCGTTGTAACAGCGTCTAGCCCACAGCCAAAAGAATTTAGTTGTACCAATTCCAAGTCCTTCTGCTCACCAACAAAGCTGGCAGCCCTGTAGAGCCTTGAATGATAGGCCCATTGATCCACAACCCGCAGTGGCCTATCCACCTTGCCCAGATGAGCTACAGAGTCCTCTGTCAAAACTGCCAGTCCTAGAGAATTAATCATTTCAGGTATGCCATGGTTGATCTCTGGGTCTATATGATATGGCCGTCCAGCTAACAGAATACCTTTTATGCCCTTCTCCCTCATAAATTTTAAGGCCTCTTGCCCTGCTTTTTCCATATCTTTCTTAAAGGCATCCTGCTCCCTATAAGCTTTTTCTACACACTTTTTGATTTCTTTTTTATCTATGTCAAAAATCCTTAGCTCCTCATATAGCCTTTTTGTCATTCTTCTTCTATCATCGTAGGGTAAAAAGGGCTTCATATAAAGAATTCCCTTTTCTCTTAATTCATCAATATTATTTTTTATAACCTCTGGATAGGATTGAACAATAGGACAGTTAAAATGGTTATCTGCACTTTTATCCTCCTTTTGCTCATGGGAAATACAGGGATAGAATATAAATTTAACTCCCTTTTCAATTAGATTCATAACATGCCCATGGGCGATCTTGGCTGGATAACATACAGACTCCGAAGGAATAGTTTCAATGCCTTTTTCATAGATTTTTGGGGAGGATCTATCAGAAAGTACTACTCTAAAGCCTAGCTCAGTAAATAAAGTATGCCAGAAGGGATAGTTTTCATAGATATTCAGCACCCTTGGAATACCAACCACTCCACGCTTTGCCTTTTCCATGGGTAAAGGCTCATAGCCAAAGACCCTATTATACTTATATTCAAATAAGTTTGGTAAAGATGTATTGCTCTTCTCTTTACCAGCTCCCTTTTCACACCTATTACCGGAAACAAATCTCTTGCCCTCTCCAAAGATGCTAATGGTTAGTAAGCAGTTATTGGAGCATTGGCCGCATCTTGCCACCCTTGTCTTAATGTTAAAGTCCTCCAGCTCATCTGGACCTAACAGGCTTGTTTCATGGCCCTCCACATATCTTTCCTTAGCAATTAGTGCTGCTCCGAAAGCTCCCATTAGTCCTGCAATATCAGGCCTAATTACCTCTCTTCCCGTTAGCTTTTCAAAACATCGAAGTACCGCATCGTTATAAAATGTTCCGCCTTGAACTACGATTTTTTCTCCTAACTCCTTAGGGTTTTTAATCTTAATAACTTTGTACAAGGCGTTTCTAATAACGGAATAGGATAGGCCCGCAGATATGTCTTCCACTGTGGCACCTTCTTTTTGTGCTTGCTTTACCTTTGAATTCATAAAAACCGTACATCGGGAACCAAGATCAACTGGCTCCTTGGCAAATAAGGCCTTGGAAGCAAATTCTTCTATACTCAAGCCTAAAGACTCAGAAAAGGTATCCAAAAATGAACCACAACCGGCAGAACATGCTTCATTTAGATGTATGCTTTCAATAACACCATCCCTGATTTTTAAGCATTTCATATCCTGTCCGCCTATATCCAGTATAAAGTCTACACCGGGGCAAAAATAGTCTGCTGCCCTATAGTGTGCTATGGTTTCAATCTCGCCAATATCCACATTTAGAGCTGCTTTCAAAAGCCCTTCCCCATATCCAGTAACTGTAGTATTAGCAATTTGGGCCTTGGGAGGTAAAATACTATAGAGCTCTTTTAAAATTTTAATGGTAGACTTTAATGGGCTTCCTTGATTGCTTCCATAATATGTATAGAGTAAATTTCCCCCTTCATCTATCAAGGCTACCTTGCTAGTAGTAGAGCCTGCATCTATACCTAAAAAGCACTTACCTTCAAAATCTTTTAAGCTCTTTCGCTTTATTTTATTCTTATCATGTCTTTCCTTAAAGGTTTCATATTCTTGCCTGTTATGAAAAAGAGGCTCTAATCTAGTGGATTCTACGATTTCCTCTAAGCTTAAGTTCTTAAACCTATCAATTAAAGTATCAAATGTAAATAATTCTTCATCTACAGACGACAGGGCAGCTCCAAGAGCAACAAATAGCTGTGAGTTTTCAGGAAAGACAATTAGTTCATCTGTTAATTTCAAAACATCTATAAAACGCTTTCTAAGTTCAGATAAAAAGTGCAAGGGCCCACCTAAAAAGGCAACATTTCCCTTAATGGGTCGTCCACAGGCCAAAACACTTATGGTTTG
>JAAYKZ010000094.1 GCA_012522165.1 Clostridiales bacterium | reverse complement strand
TCTCCTGACAGATAGGAGATGTAAAGAATAAGGTTTATAGGTTTTCCTAATAAATAACCTAAATACATTATACAAGGAGAAAAAACTATGGCGGATGGCCAAATAGTTAATTTTAACCCTTTAAAGACTTATCCATTAAGTCAAAAAGCCGTGGGTTTTCTATATGGATTAAGTGAGCCCAATATTCCAACTGTTGATTTGCTCAAAGGCATAAACCCCAAATTTATTGTTCAAAAAGTGGTAGATGGCCTACAGCATCCTACAGGGGACGGAGTTCGATTGGAGTCTATGGCTGATGCTATAGGAGTAGAGCATATTCAAATCTATCTGCAGGATATGTACTTAGAATGGCCTTATGAAACAAAGGGCACTTTAGATGAAACCTTAGATGATTATTATGATAGAGTGTTAAAAAAGCTTGAGAAAATGCAGTGTATTACTGGAGATAATGCATTAAAAAAATATAACTTTATACTATTCAATGAGCCGGACTATATTTGGTTTATCGATGATGCTGCCAGATATTTTTCAGCATGGAAGCAGCTTTATAAAAGAGTAAAAGCACTAAATCCGGAAATTAAGTGTGCTGGCCCAGCAGCAGCCAACTATTCAAAAGAATGGGTATTAGATTATCTAGATTACTGCCATGAAAATAATTGTTTACCAGATATTATCGTATGGCATGAGCTTTTTGATGGAGCAGATGCAGGAAATTCCCTGGTTTCTTTTCATGAACACTGGAGACAAATACAGAAAAAGATCAAGGAATATTATATTGATAGAGGTTTGGAAAAGCCTATAGCTGTGGTGAATGAATATGCCCTTTTTGAGGATATGGGTGCAGGAGGTGCTTTACTGCCCTGGTTAGCTATGTTTGAGGAGGCAGGTATATATGCCTGTTCTGCATATTGGGGCTTAGCAAACACCGCCAATGAATTGGCTGCAGATGCTAATATTCCCAATAGTGCCTGGTGGCTATATAAGTGGTATAATGACTTAACTGGAGAGAGGATGGATGTATCTACAGAGAATAATAAAGCAGCTGGCAACTATGGCATAGGTTCAATTGATGAAGATAATGAGACAGTATATGTTATTTTTGGAGGCCAAAGTGGTGTACAAACTGCCTATATAAATGGATTAGGTGATACAAAGGCCTTTGGTGGTGCCAAAGGGGTCCATGTAAAGCTTTATAGCACCTCATATTCAGGGCAGCATGGAGAATATATACGACCTTACTTGGAATTTGAGGGAAACTTACCCTTAGTGGATGGTAATTTGAAGTTACAGGTTAAGGACTGCAATGACCTGGATGTATACTATGCCATCATCCATCCTGAAACTTGCCAAGAAACTATATCTATTGAAAGTTTTAATAAGGTGTGGACAGCTACTTATGAGGCAGAGGATGCTGTTACTTTGGGAAAAGCTAAAAAGATATATTATTCTAAAACAACAGATTTGGCCCGCTCTAATAGAGGAGAGGTGGGTAATATTTTGGATACTGATGATGGAGTAGAATTTACTGTCCATGTTCCTGAAGATGGTAGATATGAGTTAAAGGTTTATTATTCCGTGCCAGCACCTGCAGTGAATCCCTTAACCTTAGAAATTGATGCTAAAGGGCAGAATAGGGCAATAGGGCAATTGGTAAAACATGAGTTATTGGTAGATGGTAAACATGAAAGAGTACTTACTTATAGTTCTACGGTTAAGTTAGGATATGTAAATTATACTAGGACATATATTGATTTAACTAAAGGGCAACATAAACTGTGCTTAATGCACTATGGGGAAAATCAATCTCATAAAGATGAAAACATTAGATTGACCGCGGCTCTTGATAAGATTGAATTAAGCTATAAAGCTGAGATGGGAAATGAGATCCAGATTCCAGAAATAAAAATTGAAGCTGAAGAAGTGATAAGGAATAATAAAAACTTTAAATTTAACAATGAAATACCTGAATTTTCAGGTGCTGGATATGTAGAAGGTCAGGGAGATTTCACCTTTACTGTAGTGGCTCCAGAAGATGGTTTGTATGACGTACAAATATTAGGATATGCATCTTCCCATATACTGATAAAAAGACAAATAGTAGATTATGGTAAGGATGCAAAATCTACATCGGGTATATCTATCAGAAATATAACGCTAGGAGTGGCTAATGATGGATTAGCTATATATTTAACCAAGGGCGCAAACACAATTACCTTATCCTGTGAGAATCAGCTGATATTGGATGCTATTATCTTTAGATATAATGATTTATATACGAGGAAAAACTCTAAAATAATTGAGGCTGAAGACGCTGTATTAAGTGGAAGTGCCAAAATTATACTAAATGAATATGCATCTGGCGGAAAAATGGTAGATGGATTAACAGGCAGTGATAGTAAGCTAGCCTTTGATGTTGAGGTAGACAAGGCAGGCCACTACGCCTTATCTCTGTTTTTCTCCAATAACGAACCCGCACCTGTAATGCCAAGGATTAGCAAAGAGGGTCTTTATGTTCATCCTTATAACACAGACCTTATAGAACGCTATGCTCAAATAGTGATAAATGATAATGAACCTCAAACAGTTTACTTTAGAAATACATTAAGCTGGGATATGATTAAAAACGTGGTCATGGTTATCAAGCTGCAGGCAGGCAAAAATAGAGTGGTTATATACAATGATAATTCCTATCAGTTTAGTGAATTGGTCAAATCATCTGCACCAAGGTTTGACAAGTTTGCAATAACACCTGCATCAGTAAATCTATAAATCTTGTACAAAAGAGGTATCTTATTCATTACAAGTATAATAATGATGAAGATACCTCTTTTACTGTGCTTCAAATCTTTTAAGACCTTTTTCAAATTGCTTTGCATCTATACCAGACGCAGTTACTGTTATAGGACGCCATAATCCTAAAGATAGAATGCCT
>JAAYKZ010000093.1 GCA_012522165.1 Clostridiales bacterium | reverse complement strand
TATAATTAATTCCATAAGAGTATCTCCTTTCTTTTGTTTTTGTGGTTGTGATAATTATATCACAGAGGAGATACTCTTTTCTTTTATTTGTTTGTTTTTTCCCCAGAGTAATTTTACACTAACCTTTTAAAGAAATTATATTAATGATAAAATGAAAGAAAATATTGATTGTTTATGAAAAGCTAAGGGGATGATCTAAATTTGAAAACCGTTAGCATGGGACCTTTTCGTACTATAATTTTAGCTATTCTTGTAGTGATTTTAACCATAAATCTTGTAGGCATTTATTTAGGCTTTATATTAAATAAAACTGTCCTGGAACCCACATTTTTAATTAAAATCTTGAGAGAGTTGGAAGCTTATGGTCAGGTAAGACAGCTAATGTTTAGAATGGTCAATAGAAGTTTACCAAATGGTCAAGACAGTCTTCCTTATTTAGAAAAAGCCATATCAGAAGACTGGTTAGAAGTAGAGATAAATTTACTATTAGAGGGTTTTTACAGCTTTGCAAAGGGAAAAAGAAGTGATACTCCCACTATTTCATTTCAAAAGCTCAAAAAAGAAGTAGTAAATGCTTTGGAAGATAATAGAACATATCAAGAGAGAACTAGATTAGTACAATTTTGGTTTGATCCCATGCCAGATGAAGTGAACATGGAGGATTTTATGTCCGTTGATTTTTTGTGGGGAATCCGAAATGTAGCTATTATGATAACTTGGCTTCCTTGGGTAATATGTGTGATTAGCCTGTTCATTCTATTGTCAATGTATTTAGCTATCTTAGACTGGAAACAGCTAGTTTTATGGATAAGTGTGGGACTTATCACCGCAGGTGCCTTATTAATTTTATTGGGTATATCAGTAGAATGGGTATCTGGTCGAATGAGCATCGTAATGAATACTATAGATAGGTTTGCATCCTATGAGATTCCTGTAAGTACTATGAATAACTTTGTAGATACATTGATAGATGGACTTGTAAGACCAATTAATATTATTGGAATTATATCTATTATAGTAGGAGGAATTGCATTATATATGGTTCCTGTTAAAGAAAGAAACCTCATTATAGTAAAATGAGGTTTTTTTGATTTGAGCCTTTGCATGTATTCAAATAGAAGAAATCGTAAATACTTAATAAGACAAGGCATTCTTTTATTAGCAGATTCTTACCATGCAAAGGGGAGAAAGACTATGACAAAAATAGATAATCTTAGTTCTCAAGCAATAAATCTGGCAAATAAACATAAGACAGCAGAGTACAACAGATCAATAAAGCGTGATTTCCCAAATTTAGAACAAGATAGCAACCTTTTGCTGGAAGCTTATAAGAAAATAAACGAACAGGTAAAGTCTCATAAAAGGATTATACCTTCAGCGGAGTGGTTGTTAGATAATTTTTATATGGTTGAAGAACAATCTAAACAGATTCAACAACAATTACCCAATAACTTAAGGGAATTTCCTTTGCTGGAATCAGGAATCCCTCGTGTATATGCTATTGCCGAAGATATTGTCTCATTTACTGATGGACGATTAGATGAGGACATACTTATTGAATACTTAAGAGAATATCAGAACATCACTCCTTTAACTAGTTGTGAGTTGTGGATAGTTCCTTTGATGGTAAAAATAGCATTAATCAAGAGAATTAGAGAAATCGCAATACATATGGTTGAGCTTCAAAAACAAAAAAATGAAGGAAGCAAATGGGGTGCTTTGCTGTTAGAAAATATAGATGCTCCTAAAGAAGAATTGCAGAGGCTAATTATGGAGCATGATAGGATTAATGGATATATGTCCCCTTCCTATGCAGAAGCAATGTTGCAAGTTTTCCGAAATGGTGGAAGTAAAGGTTCATCTCTTATAACCTGGTTGGATGGAAAGCTTGCACTTCAAGGTATGGATATAGATGAGATGTTGCAAAAGGAGCATCAATATCGAGCTAAATATCAGATTTCTATAGGGAATGCCATTACTAGCCTGAAATTTTTACAATCTATAAAATGGGAGGATATTTTTGAGGAGCTAAGCTTTTTAGAGAAGACATTAAGGAAAGATCCATCAGGTTACTATTCTAAAATGGAGTTTGCTTCCCGTGACTACTAAAGAAATGAGCTTGTTAAGATTGCCAAAAAGTATAAAGTTGATGAGCTAAAAGTGGCTCAGATGGCCATTGAGTGTGCTAAAGAAGCATTGAACTCATACAAAGATGATATTAGAAAAGGGCATGTTGGATATTACATTGTCCATGATGGAAGAAATGAACTAAAAGCTAAACTAGGTGATAAGAATCCAATCAATGGATGGCTTAGGGATCATCCTGAGGCCTTTTATTTTGGATCCATAGGATTTATTGTCCTTGTGGCCATGGGTATAATGCTAAGTTATTTAAATAGAATAAATCCACATCAAAATCCATTGATGCTGCTACTATCAGGAATAATTATTTTTATTCCTGTTATTACTTTAGCGGTAGGCGTAATGCATTGGATTATACCTAGAATTCTGCCCCCTTGTTATATACCAAAACTAGAATTAAAAGATGGAATACCTGAAGAGTATCGTACAATGGTAGTGATTCCCACTCTTTTATCCAGCCAGGACAGGGTGTGGGAGCTTATAGAACAGATGGAAGTGTTCTATCTAGCAAATCAAGGAGAAAATATTCATTTTGCCTTGTTAGGAGATTTTAAAGATTCAAACAATGTAAAAGAGCCTGAAGATGAAGCTATAATAAATGCAGCTACTAAGGCTGTAAATGAGTTAAATGAAAGATATCAGGGCGATGGGGAATGTATTTTTTACTTCTTCCATCGTAATAGGCAGTGGAATGCCGCCCAAAAATCTTGGATGGGTTGGGAGCGAAAAAGAGGGGCACTTGTGGAGTTTACCAGTCTACTTAGAGGAGAGGAAAATACGGGATTTTCTACAAAAATAGGAGATATGTCTATTCTTCCTAAGATCAAGTTTGTTATTACCCTGGATGCTGATACTCATCTGCCTAGAGATGCTGCTAAGCGGCTTATAGGAGCTCTTGCTCATCCCCTTAATAGGCCTATAGTAGATAAATCCCTTAATAGGGTAATTCAGGGTTATGGATTATTGCAACCTAGAATTAGTGTTGCAGTGGACAGTGCAAGTCGTTCTTCTTTTGCCCTTACCTTTTCAGGGCAAACTGGTGTAGATCCCTATACAACAGCAGTCTCTGATGTGTATCAAGATCTATTTTGTGAAGGGATTTTTACAGGAAAAGGGGCATACCATGTAGATGTATTCAACGATGTACTAAAGGATGCTATACCAGAGAATACTGTGTTAAGCCACGATCTTTTGGAAGGTTCCTATATTAGAGCCGGATTAGTAACGGATATTGAATTAATAGACGGATATCCAGCTAACTATATTTCTCATTCCATGAGGCTGCATAGATGGGTTAGGGGTGATTGGCAGCTTATTCCATGGTTATTTTCCAGTGTAACGAATAGGAAAAAACAAAAAGTAAAAAATCCTTTATCTGCAATATCCAAGTGGAAGATATTTGATAATATGCGCAGAAGCTTAGTATCACCGTCTCTTTTTCTACTGTTAACTTTTGGTTTAACAGTACTCCCTAGGTCTGATTGGTTCTGGCTGGGATTATTTGCTGTTACATTAACCTTGCCATTGATTATGGATGTGGTGGGCTCTTTTATTGGAAGAATGGGAACTCATAACCGTTCCCTGATTGATATATTACATGGAACCAAAAATTTGGCTATGCAAATAATACTGACATTTGTATTTATTGCCCATCAAGCTTATTTGATGACGGATGCCATAGTACGTACCCTTATTAGAGTGTTTTTTACCAAGCAGAATATGCTTGAGTGGGTAACTGCTGCTGATGCTGATAGGAAATTTAAAGGAATGCTAGAGGACTACTGGAGGAAAATGCTACCAGCTATGATTATTTCTGTAGCTTTCTTCATTTGGGTAGCCTTCTTTAGAAGAACTATTCTTTTTATACCTTTAGCAATATCATTAACATGGCTATTATCTCCTTTGATAGCCTATAGAATTAGTCAACCAAAGTATAGGTCAATACCGGAACTATCAAAGGAGCAGATAGAAAAGCTACGCATGATAAGCAGGAAAACTTGGAGATTCTTTGATGAGTTTATGACTAGTGAGGACAATTGGCTGCCCCCAGATAATTATCAGGAAGAACCATATGTAGGATTGGCTCATAGAACCTCTCCTACCAATATAGGTATTGCTTTGGTTTCTGTACTGTCAGCAAGGGATTTGGGCTATATTAGTACTAGTCAGGTGCTACGTAGGTTCAAAAATACTTTTGACACTATTAAGAAACTAGAGAAATGGAACGGCCATTTCTATAATTGGTATGACACCCGTACCCTGGAGCCATTGAGACCAAGGTATGTTTCATCGGTGGATAGTGGAAATTTAGCTTGTTACTTAATACTCCTAAAGCAGGGAATAGGAGAACTATTATCAAGGCCTTTAGTAGACCAAGAGATGGTATTGGGGATTAAAGATACTATCATTCTAGATTTTGAAAAGAAAGATAAGTCTATCCCATCCATTATCAGCATGCTGGAGGCTAGTGATGATATAACCTTGACAGAGTGGAAACTTACATTAAATCAATTAGTCAGTATAGGTGATTATACTGATAAACAAATAGAAGAGTTTAAGAAAGAGATTGATGAATTGGCTCCCTGGGTGGATCTGCTTCTGGAGCCTCCCAAAAGTATCCGAGGAGAAAATGGCTTATCTGAAGAAGTAAAAGAAAACTTCCATAGATTAGTGGATAGTTTGAATAAAAATTTTTCTATTAAGAGAATACTAGATGATTATCATGATATATTGGATAATCTATCAAAGGTTATATTATCTTTGCGCCGGACTAAATCAGCGGAAAGTGAGTCTAGAGAAATAACAAGTTGGTTAAAGCAGTTAGAAATTGCTTTGGGTGAATCTCATATAGAGGCTAGGAAAATAGCTGCTGAATGCAAAAGTATAATGGATAGTATAGATGAAATTTTCTATAATATGGACTTTAGTGTCTTATATGATGAGAAGAAAGAGCTATTCTCTATAGGATATGATATAGAAGCCGAAAAATTACAGGACGTTTATTATGACCTGCTAGCCTCAGAAGCAAGACAGACTAGTTTTATAGCCATTGCTAAAGGAGATATTCCTCAGAAGCATTGGTTTAAATTGGCGCGTTCACTGACCTTGGTAGGTGACTCTAGGAGTTTATTGTCCTGGGGCGGAACTATGTTTGAATATCTTATGCCCTTGCTAATAATGAAAAACTACAAAAATACTCTATGGGATGAAACCTACCAAACTGTAGTAAAAGGGCAACGACAATATGGCGACCAGAGGCATGTTCCTTGGGGAGTGTCGGAATCAGCCTTCAATGCTTTTGATCTTCAACTAACCTATCAATATAAAGCCTTTGGAGTACCTAAACTGGGCCTTAAAAAAGGGCTAATAAAAGATATAGTAGTATCCCCCTATGCCTCAATTATGGCTTTAGGGATAGATCCGCTGGCAACAATGAAAAATGTTGAACACCTAATAGCAGAGGGTATGTGTGGAGAATATGGAATGTATGAATCCATAGACTATACTCCTGAAAGAGTTCCTCATAGAAGAAAAAATATGATTGTTAAGACCTATATGGCTCATCACCAGGGTATGATCTTCTTAGCCCTTAATAATTATTTAAATAAAAACATTATGCAGGAACGCTTCCATAGCATACCCATGGTAAAGGCTACTGAGTTGTTGCTGCAAGAAAGAATTCCTCAGAGAGAAATTGTAATCAAAGATTATAATATCAATTCTGATGTAAAGGATATAGAAACGGAAAAGAAAGCCTATCAAGAAGTATATTCTAGGCAAATTATAGATACTGCTAACACCACTGTACCTGAGGTATGTGTTTTATCCAACAACTCTTACACCACCATTATTACCAATAGTGGAGGTGGATTTAGTCAATATAAAGGTTTTGGTATTAATCGCTGGAGAGAGGATGTAACTAGAGATAATTGGGGAATATTCTTCTATATAAAAAACCTTAATTCCAATCACTATTGGTCATCTACCTATCATCCTTGCATAGATGAAGGGGAAAAATATGAAGTTATATTTGAACCTGACAAGGCCATATTTAACCGAAAGGATGGAAATATAGAAACCAGGACTGAGGTAGTAGTGTCTCCTGAGCATAATGTAGAGATAAGAAAGATATCTCTTAGCAACCATAGTCAGTATAACAGGGTGCTAGAAGTGACCAGCTATTTTGAACCTATTTTAGCAGCACAGGGGGATGATATTGCTCATCCAAGCTTTGTCAATCTTTTTGTAGAGACTGAGTATTTAGAAGGTCACAATATATTGCTTATGACTAGAAGACCTAGAAGCAAAGGGCAAAAGCGGATGTGGCTAGCCCATACTCTTGTTGTAGAAGGAAATCCAATAGGAACTGTCCAATATGAGACCGACAGATCCAAATTTATTGGACGAGGCAGGGATATTAGAAATCCTAAGGCTATGGATTCAGACCAGCCTTTAAGCAACACTACAGGGGCTGTACTGGATGCCATCATGAGTCTAAGACAGAGGGTAAGTATAGATGCTGGCGAATTTGCAAAGCTATCCTATATTGTGGCTGTTGCAGAAACTAGAGAAGAGGCCATAAGTCTAGCCAGAGAATATCAAAATACTACTGTGATATCAAGAGCTTTTGAGCTGGCTTGGACCCATAGCCAGGTTGAAATGAGGTATCTAAATCTAACTTCATCTGAGATAAGCTTATATCAGAAGATGCTTTCTTCTATCGTATATATCAGTCCTAGCAGGAGGAGGATTTTGAAATCTATTAGTAATCATAAGGCTCAAAGTGGTTTGTGGGCCTATGGTATTTCAGGAGATTTGCCAATAGCTACAATAAAGGTAAGCACTATCGACGAACTGGAAATGGTTAGGCAAATGCTTTCTATCCATGAATACTGGCGACTTAAAGGAATATATGTGGATTTAGTGATACTCAATGAGTACGGCAACAGCTATGAACAGCCTGTACAAGACCGAATCAGGGAAATGCTAACCGTCAGCAACCTGAAGGATTTACAAGGCAAACCGGGAGGTATACATCTATTAGCTGGCAACTTAATGCCAGAGGAGGATAAAAATCTTTTGGCCTATGCATCAAGAATAATTATTGATGGACAGCGAGGTTCCCTAGCTTCCCAAATAGAAGATTTTGATGTCCAAGAAGACCTTCCCGATATTATGGAATATAATGAATCACAAGATACAATTGAGTATGAAATGGAAGCAGAACCAGAACTTCTATTCTTTAACGATATTGGAGGATTCAGCTCTGATGGTAAGGAGTATGTAATTAGATTAAATAAAGATATTACTACTCCTATGCCTTGGAGCAATATAATAGCCAACAAGGACTTTGGGTTTTTAGTTACGGAGTCTGGAGGAGGATATACATGGCATGGTAATAGTAGGGAAAACAAGCTAACCCCCTGGTCCAATGATCCTATAGTTGATCCTGTTGGTGAAGGGGTTTATATAAGGGACGAAGATACTGGAGCCCTTTGGTCCATTACACCTTCACCTATACGAACTGAAGGAATATACACCATACGACATGGACAAGGTTATTCTGTTTTTGAACATAATAGAAATGGATTAAAACAGAAACAAACTATGTATGTAAATCCAGATCAGCCAGTGAAGTATTATCATATACAAATTGTCAATGCTTCAGATAGGCGGAAAAATCTCTCCTTTACCTTTTACGTTCATTGGGTGTGTGGAGTTAATCCTATTCCCAATAATCAATTTATAACAACTATGGAGGATAAGGAATTAAATGCTATCCTTGCATTTAATCCTTACAATGAAGAGTTTAAAGATAAAGTAGCATTTATAGCCAGTGATAGGCCCTATGTAGGTATTACAGGTGATCGAACTGAATTTATTGGAAGAAACGGTTCTATTAGCAGTCCCTTAGCTTTAAGGCGTAAAGGATTGTCTAATAGGGTAGGTGCTGGTTTTGATCCCTGTGGTGCTATACAGGTTAATGTAAGCTTTGAGCCAGGCCAGCAGGAAGAGATAATCTTTGTGCTAGGGCAAGGTAACAGCCATGAAGAGGCAAGGAGCATAATAAAGGATTATGCAAATAAGGAAGCAGCTCGTCAAGCCCTGGAAGAGTCAAAGAATATTTGGGAGAGAAGATTAGGTGCTGTTGAGGTAAAAACTCCTGATAAATCTATGAACATTATGTTAAATAGATGGTTACTTTACCAGACCTTAAGCAGCAGGCTTTTGGCTAGGACAGGTTTTTATCAAGCTGGAGGCGCATACGGATTCCGTGATCAGCTGCAGGATGTGTTGGCTTTAATATACAGTAATCCCAAAATGATGAAGGATCAGATTCTTCTTAGCAGCCAGCATCAGTTTACAGAAGGGGATGTTCAGCACTGGTGGCATCCTCCTTACAGGGGAATTAGAACCAGGATTACCGATGATCTCTTATTCCTACCTTATGTAACTGCTAACTATATTGAAGGTACAGGAGATTGGAGTATATTAGATGAAGAGACCCACTATCTTGTAGATGAGCCTTTGAGGGAAGATGAGGATGATAGATATAATGTACCAGAAATATCTAAAGATAAGGAAAGCATTTACCATCATTGTATCAGAGCTATAGAAAAATCTCTATCCTTTGGTGAACATGGCTTACCCTTGATGGGAGGCGGTGACTGGAATGACGGTATGGATAAGGTGGGAATCAAAGGCCGCGGGGAAAGTGTGTGGCTAGGCTGGTTCCTGTATACAGTCCTGGATAAGTTTATTCCCATCTGTCAGCATCATAATGATGGAGAAAGGGCACAAAAATATAAAGATGTAGCCGAGAAGTTAAAAGAAGCTATAAACAAACATGGTTGGGATGGAGGCTGGTATCGCAGAGCATACTTTGATGATGGAACGCCCCTTGGATCTGAGTTAAATGAAGAATGCCGAATTGATGCTATTTCTCAATCCTGGGCAGTTATATCGGGAGCCGCCAAGCCTTCACGAGCAAAGATTGCTATGGAAGCCATGGAAAGGCATCTGGTACGGAGAGATGAGGGGTTGATACAGTTATTATCACCACCCTTTAACAAATCCCCCTTAGAACCTGGTTACATTAAGGGTTATGTGCCAGGGGTTAGGGAAAATGGAGGGCAATATACCCATGGAGCAGTATGGACGATACTGGCCAATGCAATGTTAGGTGACGGAGATAAAGCATGGGAACTATACCATATGATCAATCCTATTAATCATGGAAGAACTTGGATTGAGATAAATAGATATAAGGTTGAACCCTATGTTATGGCAGCCGATGTATATACAGTTGAGCCTCATGTAGGTCGTGGAGGATGGACTTGGTACACCGGCTCAGCTGCTTGGATGTATCGGGTGGGTGTAGAGTGGATTCTAGGCTTAAAGCTAAGAGATGGCAAACTCTGTATAGACCCCTGCATACCCTCACATTGGGAAGGATTTGATATGACCTATAAGTATAAAACAACCATATATAGGATTAGAGTAGAAAATCCCCAGAGGGTGAATAGAGGAGTTAAAGAAGTCTGGCTAGATGAAAAAAGGCTAGATGAAAAAGCAATACCTCTTGTAGAGGATGGTAATATGCATAGTATAAAAGTAGTTTTAGGAACTGCTCAATAAAGCAGTTCCTTTAACTTTTTACTTTAAGAATTAAATCATTAAAGTTGGTTATATTCTAAATAAAGCCATAAGGAAAGTTTCATAGGGCAAGCCCTCAAAAGAATATCTTATTAATGATATAGATAGTGTTGGGGGTTGCTTAGATGAGGGTATTTTTTATTAGTAAAAAATGGCTATATATATTTTGGATAATACTTGGCCTAATTATTGGTTCTTTATATGTAATTAAGCTCAGAGAAGAAAAAGCTTTAACAGTATTTACATCTCCGGCTCACGGAATAACTGTTGCCATCGATGCAGGGCATGGAGGAATGGATCCAGGGGCAGTCAGCAAGAGTGGAGTACGAGAAGACGAGATTAATTTAAAAATTGCTAAGAGACTTCAATCATATCTTGAAAATGGCGGGGCTAAAGTTGTAATGACACGGAAAACTAACGAAGGTTTATACGATAAAGATTATACTGGTTCTAAGAAACGTCAAGATATGTCTAGAAGGGTAGAGATTCTTAAAAAAGCCAAGCCTGATATGGTGATAAGCATTCATTTGAATCAATTTAACCACCCTCAGTATTTTGGCGCCCAGACCTTTTATATGAAGGGTAGTGAAGAAGGGAAGCAGCTAGCGGAGTGCATCCAACAACAATTGATAAGGATATTGAATAGGGGAAACAAGCGTCAAATATAGGCAGCCGATAACTGTTTAATACTAAAAGATATTTAGAGCCCCTCGGTAATTGTAGAATGTGGATTTTTATCTAATCCACAGGAAGAAACACTGCTTACTACTGATGAATATCAGGATCAGATAGCATGGGCCATTTATTGTGGAATTGTAAGCTACTTGTCTAGATGATAGTATAAATTAATCTGTTCCATAAGCCAAGGGCTTAGTCAAATCATTGAAGGGGTTTACTTACAATAGCCATTATAAATTCAGAAAAAACTAGCACAAGGAGTTGCTTTATGTTTACATATAATTAGATCAATAATTATACGATCATAAATAGAAAGGAAATTTGATAAGTGATGAAGAATTTAATTAAAGAAGCAAAAGATCAAATAGACAAGATCAATAATAATGAAGATGCATATATAAGATTAGCAAGAAAATCTTTAGAAGAATATATCCTTTATGGCAGAGTGATGGATATATATAATGATGATATACCTAAAGAAATGGTAGAAAATCAGGCAGGTGTATTTGTTATAATTAAGCAATATGGCCAGCTTAGAGGATGTTTAGGAACTACTGAGCCAATAAGGAAGAACATTGCTGAAGAGATAGCTTATAACGCTATTGGTGCCGGGACACGGGATCCTAGATTTTTCCCTGTAAAAAAAGAAGAGCTAGATAGTCTTGAGTATTTTGTAGATGTAATAAAGGAGCCAGAACCTGTTCAATCCATTGATCAATTAGACGTAAAAAAGTATGGTATAATTGTGAGCTGTAATTCAAAAACTGGGATTCTGCTGCCAGATTTAGAAGGGATAAATACCCCAAAAGAACAAGTAAGCATAGCTTTACAAAAAGCTGGAATTAGGGAAGCAGAGCCCTATAACATGAAAAGATTTGAGGTCATTAGACACCAGTAAACCAAATATTCAATATTTTTCATTCTTACTATGGTAAAAGACCTGTCAAAGGTGTTATAATTATTAATGATATTGATTTTTCGGTAAATTAATGCGGGGGTGGATATATGTGGGCAATGATTTCTGATCTGCTTCAGCGGTTGGAGCCTTATTTGCAGTTTCCGGATATTATTCGTCATATTGTAGATATTACCGTTGTAGCCTTCGTATTATACCAACTCCTTTTACTAATTAGAAAGACAAGGGCTGAACAAGTATTAAAGGGAGTAGTTTTTCTTTTTTTCATATATTTTGTCACTAAGGGTTTACGACTCAATACAATAGCCTGGATTTTAGAGAATACTATTAATTTTGGTATCACTGCTGTGGTTATTGTTTTCCATCCTGAAATTAGACGAGCCCTGGAGCAGATCGGAAGAGGTCGTTTCTTCGAAAGAAGCTTGTTGATTGGAGATGACAAGGATAGAGATACTCAAAGTATTGTAAATGGAATAGCCGATGCTGTAGCTAATATGTCAAAGACTAGAACCGGCGCTCTTATAGTGGTTGAAAAGCAGACAGGCATTAATGAAATTATAGAAACAGGGGTTAAGATAGATGCAAGGTTAACTAGAGAATTACTGGAAAACATTTTTGTTCCAAATACACCTCTGCATGACGGAGCTGTGGTAATTCGTGGAGATAGAATTGCTGCCGCAGGATGCTTTTTGCCTCTGACAGAAAATCCAAATCTTAGCAAACAATTAGGGACAAGACATCGTGCTGCCTTAGGTATAACAGAGAGTTCAGATGCTCTGGCCATAATAGTATCTGAGGAGACAGGAGTAATATCTATGGCCCAAAATGGCAAGCTTACTCGTTATTTGGATATGGACGGCTTGAAAAGTGTGTTGAGGTCAATATATTATAAAAATGCTAATGATAATGGACCTTTTAGTTTTATAAAAAGGAGGTCCAAAAATGACTAGATTTTTTGAGAGAAATATAACTCTAAAAATTATATCTATAGTTATAGCACTTATTTTATGGGGTATGACACCCAGTAATCGGGATCCATTGAGAGATATGAGTTTTAGGGATATTCCCATTAGAATAGAAAATCAGCAAAAGCTCTCAGAAAATGGATTGATGATATCATCTGAAATGCCTGATACCTATTGTTTTGATATTCGTGCTAAATCAAGTATGGTTAGATATATAGATAAAAGCAAAATTATTGCTACAGTGGATCTATCAGAGATAAACAAGACAGGTGAGCAAAGGGTAAGTGTTCAAATAACTGGTTTGCCTAGCAACATTGAAATAAAATCTCTCCCAGATATAAAGATTAATGTTGAGAGAATAGTTTCAAAAACTGTACCAGTAATTCCCAAAGTGGCGGAAAAGGATAGTGCTGAATTTGGTAAGAGATATTATGAAATAAACCCTAGATTTATAGAAGTTAGAGGGCCAGAGTCCTTAATCCGAACTGCTGCATATGCTCAAATATCCATATCTTTGGGAGCTAGAGACAAAAAAGTAGATCGCTCTTTGATGATTGAATTACTAAATGAAGATGATGAAATCATAGACCCTGATTTTATAACCATTAATCCAGAATATTGCGTAGTAACTATTTACCCTAATAAAACCGTTAGAATTGACCCTCAAATAACTGGGGAACCTGCCGAAGGTTTTGTGGTAATGGGTCAGGAAGTTAAGCCTGGAGAAGTATCTATAAGCGGTGATCCAGAAGTACTAGAAGCAATTGATTCACTAACTACTGAGGTATTAGATGTTCAGGGAGCCACAGGAAATATAGTTAAAGAATTAAAATTGCAGCAACATGAGGATATTCGATTAAGTCCAGGAGAACCTTCCCATGTTCAGGTCTTGGTGAGAATAGAGAGAATGATAAATAGAGATGTCAACTTTGGAGAAGTTGAACTAAGAAATGTACCACGGGGCTTACATGCGAAACTGGATGAATTAGAAGATGATATGATCATAACCGTGAGTGGGCCTCAAAGTTTAGTAGATGCATTGAATCCCCAAAGCTTAAAGGTATATATGGATTTAGAAAACTCGTCAAGAGGTGAGAGGGTTTACCCAATATTAGTAGATAACCTACCTCCTGGCTTAGAAGTGACTAATAATGAGCCTAAGCAGTTGAAGGTAACTATAGAATAATAAAAAAGCTGTTGGACTACTTACAAAAGAAAAGTCCTACAGCTTTTTATTTAGAAAAATTTCCTAACACCAGTCTCAATTTCAATTTTGGCCCTCATAAGGACTTGATTTATTTCGTCCTCCTTAACGGGTTTTAGGATGTAGTCGTAAGCTCCAACTTTCATTGCCTGCCTGAGGTAATCAAAATTATCATAATAACTAACAATAACATATTTGATATTTGGCCAACGTTTCTTAGCTGTTTCTATAAAAGTAATTCCATCCATTTTTGGCATTCTTATGGCTGTTAGTATTACGTGAGGCGATACATGGGGTATAAGAGCTAAGGCTTCCTCACCATTACTGGCTTCGCCAACCAATTCAAAATCATTATCTACCCATTTGATTTTCCGATCTATGTCCCTTCGAGCATTATAGCTATTATCTACCATTAAGACTTTCAATACCACAGCGTTCATCCTTTCCAAGCAGAACTAAGCAAATATGTTACAAAGTTATTAGCTTGATTATAGCATTTATTATGAAATATTGGAACCTAATTTAATACAAATTTACAGAATGGTCATTATTTATTAATAAAGAAATAATTTATGTTATAATTCGACTTACAATTAAAACTAGTATTTAAAAATATTAAATGGTATAATTAATAATAAATAACTTGCGTCTGTAGCTCAGTGGATAGAGCGTTGGACTCCGACTCCAAAGGTCACAGGTTCGACTCCTGCCAGACGCTCCAAAAACCCCATGGAATCAACGTTCATGGGGTTTACCTTTTATTTACAACATATTTGAATTTATCCATTTATAAAAAGTCATAATTATTAACAGCCAAATACAGAGTTAAATCCATTATTGGCAAATACATAAAAACAACACATACATATTGACAAAACTCGATTTGAGGTATATAGTTTATACATCAATAAAACTTGATGTGAGGTGAATAATGTGGAAATCACATATGAAGAGCAAGCACAGGTATTCAAAGCACTATGTGATGAAAAACGCTTACGCATACT
>JAAYKZ010000092.1 GCA_012522165.1 Clostridiales bacterium | reverse complement strand
CTCCTTCCTCATACATGACATTTTATCAGAATAAATTCAATATGACATTATCACAGAATAACTACACAAGTGCATTTTAAGGTTGACAACTATCAGGTTTTGTAGTAGACTTTTATAGAATTGAATAGAAAGTACCATCTTGCCGTAGACAGTAGGTACTGCTAAAAAAAGCAGTTTAAACATATGGCCTACCGAGGTGAGAGAGCAAATAGAGATATACTGCCCTCTTGCCATTTGGGTGTAAGCCACACGGTAAGAGGGTATTTTTGATGCAAGGGAAAGGGATTCAAGAGGGGGTGTGACTGGGATAATGGCTGTAAATGAGAAAAAGGCGCAAATAGTACAGGAATTGAAAGACAAATTTACAAACTCTAGTAGCGCGATTTTGGTAGACTATAAAGGATTGAATGTTCAAGAAGTTACTGAACTTCGAAACAACTTCCGTCAAGCCAATGTAGAGTATAAGGTATACAAGAACACTCTAACTGAAATTGCAGCAAAGGAACTAGGATTGGAAGGAATAGTACCTTTTCTAGAGGGTCCTACTGCAATAGCATTTGGTATAGATGATCCTGTGGCTCCTGCCAAAATATTAACGGATGCCATTAAGAAATACAAAAAAATAGAGTTTAAGGTAGGAGTTGTTGACGGAAAAGTAATTGATGTAGATGGCATTAAGGCATTAGCAGATCTGCCATCTAGAGAAGAGCTTATCGCTAAGATGCTTGGCAGCATGAATGCTCCTATTGCAAATCTGGTGGGAGTACTCAGTGGAACTATGAGAGCTTTTGTTTATGCTCTTAACGCTATTAAAGAACAAAAAGAGGCACAAGGTTAATAGTATTTAGAATTAAAAATTAAAATTTATAATGGAGGTATAAAAATGGATAAGAATCAAATTATGGAAGCCATTAAAAATATGACAGTTTTAGAACTTGCTGAATTAGTAAAGGAACTTGAAGAGGAGTTTGGAGTTAGCGCTGCTGCTCCTGTAGCAGTTGCTGCTGCACCTGTAGCTGGCGGAGCTGCTGCTGCAGAGGAAGAAGAGAAGACTGAATTTGACGTTGTTCTTGCTAATGTTGGATCTCAAAAGATCAAAGTTATCAAGGTTGTTAGAGAGCTAACTGGTCTAGGTCTAAAAGAAGCTAAGGACCTTGTAGACAATGCTCCAAAACCAGTTAAAGAAGGAGTTAGCAAGGAAGACGCTGAAGAAGCAAAAGCTAAACTAGAAGAAGTTGGAGCAACAGTAGAAATAAAATAAAACCAATTTTAAGTTCAAAAGGAAAAGGACTAGAAAAAGTCCTTTTTCTTTTGAAAAAAAATCAAAATACCCCTTGACAATGCTTATATTATATGATAGTGTTATAAATTGCATTAATGTATACTTTTACTTATATGATAATTTGCAGACAATTTTTGTTTAAACAACTTATGAAAAGGTTAATCTATGATAATGGGGGAATAAAGTGTTTTTTTGTGGGAATAATAAACAATAATGCTCCTTGGCATTTTTGCCCAATGGGTTTTGGGTCAAGGGGCTTTTAATATTTCATGGTTATTAATTCTTAAGGGGTGAGATGTTGCATGGTGCATCCAGTCAAGATGGGGAATAAGACTCGTATGAGTTATTCCAGGATAGATGAAGTTCTGGAAATGCCCAACCTCATTGAGGTACAGAAACGCTCATACAAATGGTTTCTGGAAGAAGGGCTAAGAGAAGTGTTTGATGACATTTCTCCCATCACCGATTACACGGAAAATTTAGTTTTAGAATTTGTGGACTATAAACTAGGAGATAATCCCAAATATTCTGTAGAAGAATGCAAAGAGAGGGATGTTACTTTTTCAGCACCTTTAAAGGTTCAGGTTAGACTCATTAATAGAGAAACTGGAGAAGTAAAGGAACAGGAAGTCTTTATGGGAGATTTCCCTTTGATGACTGAACAGGGAACTTTTATTATTAACGGTGCGGAACGTGTAATTGTCAGCCAATTGGTACGTTCTCCTGGCGTATACTATTCAGATACCATAGATAAAGCCGGGAAAAAATTATTTTCTGCCACTATTATTCCAAACCGTGGAGCGTGGCTAGAGTACGAAACTGACTCAAATGAAATTATCTATGTTAGGGTTGACCGTACCAGAAAACTGCCTATTACTGTATTACTTAGAGCTATAGGTTATGGCACAGACGGCCAAATCAGGGAGCTTATGGGCGAGGATGAAAGACTACTTAAGACCTTAGATAAGGATAGTTCAACTTCTTATGAGGAAGGACTTTTAGAAATATATAAACGTCTAAGACCCGGAGAGCCTCCCACAGTTGACAGTGCTAAGCAGCTATTTAATTCCTTGTTCTTCGATCCCAGAAGGTATGATTTGGCTCGTTTTGGAAGATATAAATTCAATAAAAAACTATCCCTTGCTTCCAGAATTGCGGGGAAAATATGTGCAGAGGATATTATAAATACGGAAACCGGCGAGATACTGGTTAGAAAAGATGAGAGAATAAGCCTGGATAAAGCTCAAGAGATTCAAAATTCAGGTATTAATCAGGTATTAGTGCGAATAGACGAAGAAAAAACTGCTAAAATTGTGGGCAATAACTTTGTAGATGCTAAATATCACTTAGACTTTGATTTAGAAGAGCTAGGTGTAAATGAGTATGTTCATTATCCTACTCTAAAAGAAATAATGGATGAGTTTTCAGGCGAGAAAGAGCTTAAAGAAGCCTTGAAAGAGAATATAGACAGACTAATACCAAAACATATAACTGTAGATGATATAGTAGCAACCATTAATTATATAATTTATCTGCTATATGATATAGGTGATGTGGATGATATAGATCATCTAGGCAATAGACGTTTGCGTTCGGTAGGGGAATTGCTTCAGAATCAATTTCGAATAGGGCTATCCAGGATGGAGAGAGTGGTCAGAGAAAGGATGACCATCCAGGATGTGGATGTTATCACACCTCAGGGTCTTATAAATATCCGTCCTGTAACTGCCGCCATTAAAGAATTTTTTGGCAGCAGTCAGTTGTCCCAGTTTATGGATCAGACCAATCCATTATCAGAGCTAACTCATAAACGTAGATTGAGTGCTCTAGGTCCAGGTGGATTGAGCCGGGAAAGAGCTGGTTTTGAAGTTCGTGACGTTCATCATTCCCACTATGGACGTATGTGCCCCATCGAAACCCCTGAAGGACCCAATATAGGGCTTATTGGCTCTCTTAGTACCTATGCCAGAATCAATGAATATGGATTCATTGAGGCCCCTTATAGGAAAGTGGATAAGGAAAAGGGTGTTGTAACCGACGAGATAGTCTATCTCACTGCAGATGAGGAAGATAAGTATATTATAGCTCAAGGAAACGAACCCTTAGATGAAGAAGGTCGCTTTATTGATAATAGGGTAATGGCTAGAGTTGGAGAAGATATCTATGAAGTTGATAAAGATAGTGTTGACTTCATGGACGTTTCTCCTAAGCAGGTAGTTTCGGTAGCTGCTGCTATGATTCCATTCCTTGAGAATAACGACGCCAACCGGGCTCTCATGGGAGCCAACATGCAGCGGCAAGCTGTTCCCTTAATTAGGACAGAAGCTCCTATTGTAGGTACCGGTATGGAATATAAGGCTGCCAAGGATTCGGGAGTAGTGGTGCTTGCCAAAGAGGATGGAGTAGTAGTTAGAGTATCTGCTACATCCATTGATATTCGCAATAAGGCCGGTCAGATTACCACATATAAGCTACTTAAATTCAAGCGTTCTAACCAGGGAACTTGTATCAATCAAAAGCCTATAGTCGATGTAGGAGATGAGGTAAAAGAAGGCCAAATTATTGCTGATGGTCCAGCTACCGATAGGGGAGAAATTGCACTGGGTAAAAACGTGCTAATAGGCTTTATGACCTGGGAAGGCTATAACTTTGAGGATGCTATTCTACTAAGTGAAAGGCTAGTAAAGGAGGACGTATACACCTCCATTCATATAGAATAATATGAAGCTGAAGCTAGAGATACCAAGCTTGGCCCTGAAGAGATTACCAGAGATATACCAAATACTGGAGAAGATGCTCTAAAGGATTTGGATGAGAGAGGTATTGTTAGAATTGGAGCAGAGGTTAGGGCTAATGATATATTGGTGGGTAAAGTTACTCCTAAAGGAGAGACAGAATTAACCGCTGAGGAAAGACTCCTAAGAGCTATTTTCGGCGAAAAAGCCAGGGAGGTTAGAGACACATCCCTAAGAGTACCTCACGGTGAAGGTGGTATAGTTGTTGATGTTAAGGTCTTTACTAGGGAAAATGGAGATGAATTACCACCTGGAGTAAATGAGTTGGTTAGGGTTTATGTGGCTCAAAAGAGGAAGATATCCGTTGGAGATAAGATGGCTGGACGTCACGGTAATAAGGGTGTTATATCCAGAATACTGCCCGAAGAGGATATGCCCTTCTTTCCTGATGGAACACCCCTTGAT
>JAAYKZ010000011.1 GCA_012522165.1 Clostridiales bacterium | reverse complement strand
TATGGCTGAATACCATGAATACCGTTCATGCCGGCCAAAACCAGGTTCTAATATCTTTTATCTCTAGCTCAAAGAGTCACTGCCATGACCAGAGGAATTTTACACATAATATTGGACTTGATCCTGCCTTAGGAGTAATTTGAAAAACAACCATTTACTTTTGTCATATAACCTGGGTAATCTTGATTATTGAAATGTAATTCAATATTGAGAACATATCTAATCATTAGCAGAAATGGGAAATTAACGTAGTTTAATTAAGCTAAAGGTGTAAAATGAGACAAAGAAATTAGTTCCCAAGGGGTTTCAATACTGGTTCTTTTATTTTGTTAAGGGAGCAGTGGATATCACCAATGTGTAGGAGTTATTTTACTAAATCCTATACACCATACAGTTTAATTTGGGCTTTAGTGTTCCTATACACAGCTTTAATAGCAGCATTTGTACAATTAATAGCTCTTCCATACATAGTCCCAGAATGGCATGCGGGACATGGTTTATTAAGCGGTGGGGATTGGATTTGGTTTCATGAGCTGGCCGTTAAAATGAGTGAGAATATACTTATGAACGGCTGGGGTGAATGGATGTTGCGCCCCCAGGGACAAGCTCCTGCTGGTATCGCAGCTGCTATTTATACCTTAACTGTACCCGAGCCTTGGACCGTTATACCATTAAATGCAGCGTTACATGCTGCTGCAGCGGTAGTGTTGATAGTTATAATCCAGCGATTTACATCTCGTTGGCAGTATGCGCTAATAGCAAGCCTACCTTTCATTTTGTATCCATCAGCTATGACTTGGTATACGCAACTTCATAAGGATGGTTTTTTTATCCTGGGATCGTTAGTGTTCTTGCTTGGCTGGATTACAATAGTAGAGCGCATCAATAATTTTCATAATCCCCGAGAAATTATAAAAGCATATTTGCTCATCATGACTGGAGCAACGCTGGTATGGGTAGTACGACCATATGGAGTGCAGATGATGCAGGGGGTAGCATTGTTAATAGTCGTAGGAATTAGTGTTTATGCGCTAGTATTTAAGAAATACCTTCAATCTTTTGGAGCGAAATCTCTTTTAATTCCTGTTTTATTATGTTTTATTATTGTTTCTTTAACGCCTCTTACTCAGCAAGGAGTTGACATTAGGGAAGTACCAGAGACTAAAATTATGCATTGGAAAGCTATGTTGCCATCACGGCTTGATAGCGCATTTTATACTTTGGCTGTGCTTAGGAATGGTTTTATTGACGCTTATCCTGATGCGGGATCAAATATTGATACGGATATTCGGTTTCACAGCGCTTTGGATGTGATTGCTTATGTTCCGCGGGCATTAGAGATTGCTTTGTTGGCACCTTTTCCTAATATGTGGCTAGGGTCTGGAAGTGCTGTAAACAGCAGCTTTATTCGCAAGGTGAGTGGGTTTGAAATGTTAGGAATCTATTTCGGACTCCTCTTAACAATATTATCATTTAAAAAATGGCGGGAGAATCCAGCTTGGTGGATAATAATTTCTTTTTGCGTTGGAATGATGGTAATTTATGCTCTAGTTGGTGTAAACATTGGATCGCTTTATCGTACTCGATATGGATTTATAATGACTATAGTAGCTCTAGGCTTTTCGTATTTATTTTCGAAAACTGGAAAGAAAAAGGAAGAATATGCAACTATTAGTGAAGGTAACGGTGCAGCATATAGCTCGAAAGGTTAGAGATAATCATGGAATTTCTAGTTACCGGTGGTGCTGGTTTTATAGGTTCTCATCTTGTAGATACCTTGTTTGAGATAGGTAATACAGTTTATGTCATAGATAATTTATCTTCTGGCAAATTAGAAAACCTTAACCCGTCCGCTTCCTTTTACAAAATGGATATTTGTGATCAGAATTTGTGTGAATTGCTATGCAATATTCGACCTGAGGTTGTATTTCATTTAGCGGCACAGGTTAGTGTACCTTGTTCGATACAAAATCCATATGAAGATGCCAGAGTAAACGTCTTGGGCACAATAAACCTGTTGGAAGCCTGCGTTAAGGCAGGTGTAAAACGGGTTATTTTTTCTTCATCAGCAGCGGTTTATGGTGTGCCAATATATTTTCCAATTAATGAAGCGCATCCACTACATGCTATATCTCATTATGGAGTCAGTAAGGTAGCGGCAGAAGAATATATAAAGCTTTATCAACGCATGTATGGTACAAATTATGTAATACTCAGGTACGCTAATGTATACGGCCCTCGTCAAGATGCGGAAGGAGAAGGTGGTGTAGTATCCATATTTGCCAACCGCCTTGCCTCCAAGGATGCACTGACTATTTTTGGCAGTGGGGAACAAACTAGAGATTTTATATATGTAAAAGATGTCGTCCGAGCCAATTTAGCTGCTGCAACCTGTTCTCCCAACCTTACTATTAATGTGAGTACTGGGGAAGCCACCTCGATAAACAAATTAGCACAGACTATGATCAGTATCACCAATACATCAGTAGAAGTAATCTATCAACCTGAAAGGCAGGGTGACATACAGCATAGTGTATTGTCACCGCAATTAGCTTGGGAAGTAATGGGATGGAAGCCCAACTATAAATTAGAGGATGGATTAAAAGATATGCTGCTAAATAGTACTGGCCAATAGTCGATAAATAAAGGGAGAGGTTGTGAGGTCAAATTAAATTATTATACGTAACAACGGTGCCAGACACTTTAAGAGCCTTTCTCCTGCCTTTTGCAAGTTACTTCCGTAAAAAAGGCTGGACTGTAGATGCAGCAGCTGCAGGAATATATCGTTATGAAGAATGTATTAATGTATTTGATAAAGTATGGGAAGTGCCCTGGACGAGAAATTTTCTAGATTTAAATAATTTGTTTTCTGCTTCCCGCGTAATTCGTGAAATTGTAAAACAGGGTAATTATGATATAGTACATGTTCATACACCAATAGCAGCATTTATAACCCGTTGGGCTTTAAGAAAGGAGAGAAAGCGTAACCTTAAGGTAATTTATACAGCACATGGGTTTCATTTTATTAAAGGAGGTCCAAGATTTAAAAACTTTTTTTTCATTGTTCTTGAGAAGCTGGCTGGGAGATGGACTGATTATTTAGTTGTTATTAATAAAGATGACCATGAGTCAGCTCTAAAATACAGACTGATCAATAGTGCAAACTTGTTGTACATACCTGGGATCGGTTTAGATATTAGATATTATGATCCTGATACGGTTTCGGTAGATGATGTGGAAAAGGTTAGGAATGAATTAGGGCTAGGTGATGATGACAAATATTTTTTAATGATAGGGGAATTTAATAAGAATAAATGCCAATCTGAAAGTGTACGAGCATTATCGAGGTTAAACGACCCAACGATTCATATAGTGTTTGCTGGCGAGGGTTCTACTATGTCTTCGGTTAGAGAATTGGCGAAGGATTTAGGTATTGCAGATAGAATTCACCTATTAGGGTACAGAAAAGATATTCCTAGATTACTAAAAGGTTCCTTAGCTTTATTACTAACTTCCAGAAGAGAAGGCCTTCCCAGATGTATCTTAGAGGCAATGAGTCTAGAAGTTCCGGTAATTGCTACGGATATCAGAGGTTCAAGAGAGTTATTAGCAGATGGAGCGGGGATTTTATACCAACCTGGAAATATTGAGAATCTGATGAAGGCAATGGATTATATAATCAACAATCCTGAAGAAGCCGGAATAATGGGAAGTATAGGAAGAAAACAGGTAATGGAAATGTATGAACTAGGGATGATTATTCGGTTGCATGAGAGCTTATACGAAAGAGTTTGGCAAGAGATAAGAGCTCTAACTGAGGATTTCTAACTGAGAGTTTGGTAGAGTTCTTAATATATAGCTAAATTAAGTGGGAACTTGAATTAATGTATACTATATCGTGTAATTGATGACTATTGGAAAGGAAATACAATGTTCAAGTATGTGAAACGAATTTTGGATATATTGATATCAGTGATGGGGCTAATTGTGCTATCTCCTGTATTATTAGTAATAGTAATAGCTATATATACAAATGGGGAAACCTATTTTTTTTATACATAAGAGACCGGGCTTGAAAGGTAAGCCCTTCAGTTTAATTAAATTCAGAACTATGCGCCTGC
>JAAYKZ010000091.1 GCA_012522165.1 Clostridiales bacterium | reverse complement strand
AAGAAATGTTTAAAGATAAAGTAGTATTAGATATTGGATGTGGTGCTGGGGGAAAAACCTTATACTATGCTTCTCAAGGTGCAAAGAAGGTCTATGGTATAGAGATAGTTGAATATTATGAGGAAGAAGCCAATGCTTTAGCTAAGAAAAAGGGATTAGAGAATAGGTTTCAATTTGTCCTAGGGGATGCTGCCAATATTCCCTTTGAAGATGGCTTCTTTGATACCATAATCATGAACGATGCTATGGAGCATGTAGACGAGCCACTGAAGGTTTTAAATGAGTGTTATAGGGTACTTAAAAAAGGCGGTAAATTGTATGTAAACTTTCCGCCATATTATCACCCCTTTGGTGCCCACTTAAGCGATGTCATAGGCTTTCCCTGGGTACATTTATTTTTCACCGACGAAACCTTAATCAAGGATTACAAGGATTTAGTCAAGGACTTACCCGATGGCCAGAAGCGGATTGATTTTAGAATTGCCAGAGATGAAAAAGGAAGAGAATATTTTTCCTATATTAATGGTATGACTATAAAGAAGTTCAACAAGCTTTTAAAGGAAACAAAGTACAATGTTTCCTATTATAGGGAAGTGCCATTGAGAAACTTTTTGACCCCCTTAGCCAAAATGCCTATTTTAAAAGAAGGATTTGTTAAAATGGTTGTGGCCATTTTGGAAAAATAACTTAATGACTTATATGAATTCATGGCTAGACTAATTTAAAGTCCTCATGTTTTTTGAGGACTTTTTGTTTTTCCTTAAATTTTTTTATGTGACTTATTAAAAGTCCTATTTTTCAATATTTGCCTCCCTTCCCTATACTGGAGGTTGAAGGGAGGAGATATTATGTTTGATAGCTTGTTAGACAAGGCTAGGGCAGGGGATAAGGCTTCCAAGGAGGAGATAATCAATAGATTGCAGCCCTTGATCATTAGTTCCATTAGGAGATACTACAACAAGCCAAAAGAATATGAAGATCTAATCCAAGATGGAAATTTAATTATATTGGAGTGTATAGAAGACTATGAACCATCTAAGGGAGTCCATTTTCTAGGCTATGTTAAGACCATGCTAAGATATTTGTATTTAGACAAGCATAAGACAAAGATTCATCATAGCCTAAATGAAGTGGTGGGAGATGGAGAAGTGGAGTGAATGGACCGATTGGTATCGGAAGACAAGGAAGCCTTGGACTTAATTTTAGATGAGGAAGATAATAAATACCTATTAGAGGCATTAGACAGGCTTACAGATAGGCAAAGAGAAGTGATTATCCTATATTACTTTGAAAATATGAAGATAGAGGATATAGCCAGTAGGCTTGGGGTTTCTTATAGAACTGTTGTCAATACAAAGACTAGGGCTTTAGAGAAAATGGCTTTATTACTTAAGAATAAGGTTTAGGTAAGACAAGGGCTCTTGAGAAACCAACCTTAGTACCATAGTTTAACCAATATATATTTGATAGTATTTAACTATGAAGCCTGTCCTGTAATATAGCTGTCATCAACTTGTAACTCAAATGTAATGGTAAATACTAGATAAAAAGTTTTCTCTTGTTCCAGCAAGGAGAACTATAACTTTTTTCCCATTTGCTTCATTAATAGTATAAGCAATTTCATAATTTACACCTTTATGTTTTACATCAAGACCATATATACCAGCTAGGTCTCCACGTTTTGGCTGTCCAATATAAGGATTTACCTTTAATTTGAGGAGGGATACTATATAAACTTCTTTT
>JAAYKZ010000090.1 GCA_012522165.1 Clostridiales bacterium | reverse complement strand
ATATTAAATCGTTATATATTTATAACAATTATTGGCAAAGGAATGACATTGCGGGTGAGTATTTATGAATTCAGCGACTCTAAAAAAGATTTTGCCTACAACAAAATAAAAAAACTAATAGTTAACAATAAACTAAAGCCAGGCCAAATACTCAATGAAAGGGAGCTTTGCACCTCACTGAATGTGAGTAGAACCCCTGTTAGAGAAGCGCTTATAAAGCTTGCCAATGATGGACTAGTAGAGATCTTGCCAAATAGAGGGGTACTGGTTTCAGATATTACCTACGAAATGATTACAGAAATTTATGATGTGAGATGGGCATTGGAAGGATTGGCTATCAGGTTATTCTGTGAATTTGCATTGGAAACTGAAGTGCAAAGATTAAATGAAGAATTAAATAAACAAAAGCAGTTTAGGGAATCTGGCAACATGGAAGAATTTGTAAAAAGTGACGAAGAATTCCATAATATTATTATAAATGGTGCTAGGAATAAGAAACTTTTTAATATTATGGATGCTATAAGTTCTCAAGTCCAAAGGATAACAAATCTCACGAAAAAAGATGAGAAACGCTCGGAAATAACCATAAAACATCATGAAGAATTATTTTTACACATACAACAACGCAATAAACAAGAAGCGGAAAGATTGATGAAATACCATATAGAAGAAAGCAAACTGTACCATTTGAAAAACTTAAATCATTTGTTGGCAAGACTATAAAATTATTTCAATTTAAATTCCGTAACTTTTTCAAAGGAATTAGTTGAATAACGTAAAGTTTCACAAAATTACCTCTAGAGCCATTTATCAAATAAAACTGCTGCAAGGGGGTGGACAACAGAAATTAGCCCTAATGTATCAGATAGAAATTTTACAAGGGGGTGGGTGCTAACTGAAACTTTAAATAAACCAACAGTTAAAATTAAAACAAGTAGAAAATTAATTAGATAGAGTACAAAAAAGACCCGGTATTCGAAGATACCGAGGTCAAAGCAGAGAGTGATTCATTACAAAATATCAAAATTAAATATTTTTGTCTAGTTGATATTTAACAAAAAGTTAAAAAAATATCAAATCACACTGAATGGAGATAAGGAGAGATAAGTGTGTATAAGGACAAAAACCATACCTCAATTAACAAAATTATAACTATGATCCTAATTGTTAGCCTAATGATGTTCTTGTTTACAGGTTGTGGAGGCAGCGCTGATACTGATCACAATAGTGATGCTACATCAGATACTGGTTCAAGCCAAAGTGATGATAAGATTAGAATCGGTATTTCCTTGGGCACTATGAGAGAGGAAAGATGGCAGAGAGAAGCTGACATGTTTAAAGAATATGCTAAAGAATTAGGTGTAGAAGTCCTTATCCAGTCAGCTGAAGATGTTCCTTCAAAACAAATAGACCAGTGCGAAAATTTCATCTCTCAAGGTGTAGATGTTTTAATAGTTCAGGCTCTAGATTCCGAGGCAGCGGGTGTTATATGTGATCCTGCAAAAGATGCCGGCATTCCTGTCATTGCTTATGATAGATTTGTGAGGAACGGGGAATTAGATTATTATGTAACTTTTGATTCGGTTAAAGTCGGAGAAATACAAGCCCAATTTGTTGTTGAAAGAGCGCCAAGAGGAAATTATATATGGCTGAAAGGTGGACCGGAGGATTTTAATGCTCATTTAGTATACCAGGGGCATAAAAATATTTTGCAGCCTCTAATTGATAAGGGTGATATCAATATAGTCCTTGAGCAATGGTGTAACGGTTGGGATCCAAATGAAGCTTTAAAGCATACTGAAAATGGATTAACCCTTGTTGATAATAATATCCAAGCAGTTATAGCTTCAAATGACGCCACAGCTGGAGCTGCTATTCAGGCACTGGCTGCCCAAGGCCTTGCGGGCAAGGTGCCAATAGCTGGCCAAGATGCTGATCTAGCCGCTTGTCAGAGAATTGTGGAAGGTCTCCAAACCGGAACGGTGTATAAGCCTTTGAGAAAACTGAATAAAGCCGCCATGGATTTAGCTTACGCTCTTGCTACAAATCAAGACCCAATGAAAGTTATGGATAGTAGTCTTGGTACATGGACAAAACTTAACAACGGAGTAAAAGATGTAGACAGTTTTAGTGTTGATGTCATTGCTGTAGACAAAGACAATATAGTGGATGTTATTATTAAAGATGGTTTCCATAAGTTGGAAGACGTATATAAAAACATTCCTAAGGACCAGTGGCCACAGATCTAATTTGATTTGCTTTGTATAGATAGGAATTTATCTTCCTATCTATACAAAGCCTTGAGAGTCACCTAAATTATTCCGAATGTAATAAAATTAGTTTTTGAAGTTACTTTTTCGGAGGAGAAAATTATATGTCTGAATATATATTGCAAATGAAGAATATTACAAAAGTTTTCCCAGGGGTTAAAGCTTTAAATTCTGTTAACTTAGCAGTTAAAAGAGGAGAAATCCATGGGATTTGTGGTGAAAACGGGGCAGGGAAATCCACGTTAATAAAAGTCCTATGTGGAGTTTACCCTTATGGATCTTATGAAGGTGAAATAATTTTAGATGGTCAAGAAAAAAAATTTTACAATATTAAAGATGCTGAAGATGAAGGTATAGTTTGTATTCATCAGGAGTTAGCTTTGGTGCCAGAGCTTAATGTTGCCGAAAACATATTTCTTAGCAACAAACCGAATGTTCACGGCATAATAAACTGGAATGAGTTATATGTTAGGACTCAGAAACTTTTAAATGAAGTAGATCTGTCTGTGAATCCTGAGGAAAAGGTAAAGAATCTTGGCATCGGCCAACAACAGATGGTGGAAATCGCAAAAGCTCTCTCAAAAAAAGTAAAAATATTGATTTTAGACGAACCTACAGCAGCCCTAACAGAAAAAGAAGTTGAAACTTTATTCGAATTATTGAAGAAGTTAAAAGAAAAAGGTGTAACGTGTAT
>JAAYKZ010000089.1 GCA_012522165.1 Clostridiales bacterium | reverse complement strand
TAATGGCAGAAGTTATACCATTTAAAGGGCTAAGGTATAATCTTGATATTGTAGGCGATATTTCTAAAGTTACTACTCCTCCATATGATATTATTTCCAAAGACGAACAGGAGTATTTCTATAATCTTAGCCCATATAATTCTATCCGGTTGGAGCTTCCGAAAGAATTTCCAGGAGATAATGAGGAGCATAACAAATATAACAGAGCTGGAGAGACTCTTCGGGAGTGGCTAGATCAAAAGGCGTTGCTTAGGGAAAAGCAAGATTGTTACTATGTATATCAACAAGAATTTCAGCTAGATAACAATAAAACCTATATTAGAACTGGTATCATTGGATTGGTGAGATTAGAGGAATTCTCTAAAGGAATTATACTTCCCCATGAAAACACCTTATCCAAGCCCAAAGCTGATAGATTACAGCTTATGCGTGCATGTAATGCCAATTTTAGTCAGGTTTTTGGGCTGTATGATGACTCTGAACAAAAAATTCCAACCATTATTGAAGGCTATTATACTAATCATAAACCGGATATTGTTTTAGAAAAAAGTGTAGTAGGAAGTATTGAACGGATTTGGATAGTAGATGATGCTGATCTTACACAAAAGATAAGTGAAGCTTTTAAGGGAAAGAAAATATATATCGCAGATGGGCATCACAGGTACGAGACTGCTTTGGCTTATAGAGATGAATTGAAGAGTAAAAATCCGAATCATACAGGAAAAGAACTATATAATTATGTCATGATGACCTTGGTAGATATGGAGGATCCTGGTCTTGTAGTATTACCCACCCATCGAATGGTGAATAATATCAAGGATTTTGATTTTGATTCCCTTTTAGAAAAGTTAAATAAAAATTTCATTGTAGAGGAGTATAAGGTTGAAAACTATTCCCTTACAAAAAAACAGCAAACTATTCAAGATATCTTAGACAAAATGGGATTACACACTTTTGTACTTTATTCGGGTGAAAGACAATCCCTTTATAGCTTATCCCTAAAGTCCGTAGATGTGATGAGGGGATATCATCCTAACCGTCATAGTTCCTATTGGAATTTAGATGTATCTATTTTACATACCCTTATTCTTGATGAGCTTTTAGGTATCGGGGAAAAAGAGTTAGCAGAACAAAAGAATCTTGAATATACTCATAGTATAACTGAAGGAATAAATGAGGTAGAAAAAGGAAATCAGCAGATGACTTTCTTTATGTCACCTACTACAGTTAAGCAAATTCAAGATGTTTCTCTAGCTAATGAAAAAATGCCACAAAAATCTACCTATTTCTATCCCAAGCTTATAACCGGTTTGGTATTTAATAAGTTTTGTTAACGGTTATCTATGCCAATATTTATAATATAAGGATTAAAGCATAAAGGACGGTAAGCATTTTATATGTTTACTGTCCTTTTGTTTTTATAACAATGGAACTTATGACGATTTGAATAAATGCTACTTTTTTGTGTAACCTAATTATAGAATTTTTTGTAGAAAGATTAGGTGGAGGCTGTATGAGGATTATCAAGAAAGATAAAAATCCTAAAAACTTAGAAAAAATACAAGAAAGGCAATCGTCCCAGTTAAAGGCTGAGGAGAAGGTGGATTTAACCCTTTCAGACACAGTTGAGGAAAACTTAGAGAAATTTAAGGCGTTTCTGGAAGATAGTTCTGACGCGGTTTTTAGGGAGTTCAAATTGGGGACCCAAGGCATTCCCTGTGCCCTTATTTATATAGATGGACTAGTTAATAATGCTGTAATTAATGAGTACGTTTAAAAACCTCTAATGTATGAGATAACCTTGCTAGAAAAAACTATGGATGAGGCTATAGATAAAAATAATGCCTATGAATTTGTAAAAGAGAGTGCTGTAACTATAGGGGAGATCAAAGAGGCTGCTACATTAGACCGGTCCATGCTCCTTGTCATGTCAGGAGAAGTTGCTCTCATAGTAGAAGGCTCCAATAAAATTCTAGTGCTTAACGCCAGGGGTT